>NZ_JAJOHP010000017.1:0-83081 GCF_021109375.1 Arthrobacter sp. AK01 | reverse complement strand
CCCTCCTCCCCCCCCCCCTCCCCCACCCCCCCCCCCCAAATTTTTACTTTTTCCCCCCGAAAAAATCACCCCCCCCCCCCCCCGGGGGCCCGGCTCTTCTGCCTTTACAGGAACAGCCGCACTCAGCGGAGATGGAACCGGAACCCAATGCCGTAGTAAACGGCACGGGCCCAGGCCTGCAACGTGGATTCGGCCATCGTCAGGTTGATCGCCTTGGCCTCGCTCCTGGCCGCCGCAACGATTTCAGACAGCGGCTGATCCTCCAACGCTTCAACCCTCGCCGTCATCCGGGAGAGTTCCAGCCTGATGCTTTCAGTATTCATGGCAACGTCCTTCACTTCAGATCTACGTGACCTGGTGAACGTAAGGCCGAATTTCAAACCAGTGGGGGACGGGTACCCGTGTTGCTGACTCAGCAGCGTGCTCGTGGGGCTCGCACCCTTTTGGGCGTCCACTGCGCTTCGCTCCGTGGCCGGCTGTTGGGCCCGGTCCCGACGTCGCAGAGCTCCGCCGTGCCCGGTCCTGTTGTGTCTACGACGTTTTTTGGCTGCTGTCCTTCGGATTCTATGTGTCCGCTCCACCCCGTCTAGCCCCTCCGCAGGCTCCGGGGCCTGCGGTGCAGGAAATGTCCCTCCGGCGCTCCTGCGTCGCTTATTTCCTCCGGGAATTCCCCACACCTTGCCCAAGGGTAGACAGGCCTCCGTCGGCCACAGCTCCGCAAGCTTCGCCAGCAGCCAAAAAACAACGGGGGAGAGGGGAAGCTGGCCGGTCACCTTTGGTCGCCCCACCCACCACCTTTCTCGGCAAAAGAAGGAGCAACACCATGAACGCAGCACCCACGCTGGAAATGATCGACCCCACCACCTTGACCGTTGACATCAACGTCCGGAAGGACGCCGCTTTGACTGCTGAGTTTGTTGCCAGCATCAAGGAACACGGCGTGATGGAGCCGGTGATCGCCCACCGCAAGGACGACGGGACCGTGCACGTGCTGATGGGTCAGCGCCGTACGCTCGCGGCTGTGAAGGCAGGTCGAGACAGCATCCCCGTGATGATCATCGAGTCGCCGGAAGAGGCTGAGCGGATCGTCTCGCAGATGGTGGAGAACATCCACCGCGCAGCGATGACCCAAGGGGACGAAGCGGACGGTTACCACCAGCTGTCTCTTCTGGGCATTTCTGCCGCTGAGATCGCCACGAGGACCAAACGGCCCAAACCCGCCGTTGAAGGAGCTTTGAAGGCAAAAGCATCCGCCGCCGGAACCGCCGCCCTGGGCAAGGGGCACACCATCGAGGAAGCCCTCGTGATGGCCGAATTTGAAGGGGACGAGGAAGCCACCGCCGAACTGGAATCGGTCGTTGCAGACGAACCGGATCAGCTGCTTCACGTCGCCCAGCAACTCCGGGACGCACGCGCTCATGCTGCTGCCCTTGCAGCTTTCACCGCTGAGCTGGAAGCAACCGAAACGACCATCGTTGAAAAGCCCAGCTACCACGACGACGAAACGGCCCGTGTCAGCTCCTTGAAACGCGCAGACGGAGAACACGCCACCGAAGAAGACGCCAACGCCGTTTACATCGAGCAGGACTACAAGGGCGAATGCTCCACCGTGCCGGTGATCGTCGGATGGAAGAAGCTCGGCTTCAAAGACCGTTACAGCTTCTCCTCATCGGCCCAGACAGGTCCGATGACCGAGGAACAGAAGGCCGAACGGAAAACCTTGATCGCCAACAACAAAGCCATGGAATCAGCCACCACCGTGCGCCGGGAGTTCGTCAAAACCCTGCTGACGAAGAAGCAGGCACCGAAGGGCTGGCAGTACTTCACCGTCCACGCCATCACCCACCACACCGAAGTCGCCCGTAGCTACGACGGAGAAGTAGCCGCCGTGATGGTCAGCGCGAAGATCGACGGGCAGAAGTCATGGGCATGGAACCCGCTGAAGGACCACGTGGCAGAGTCCCCGGCCCGACCCGAGTTCTCTCTGATCGCTCTCGTCTGCGCCGGATATGAGAGCACCATCGCCAAGGACTCGTGGCGGAGACCGTCCCAGACACACCGGGACTACCTGAACCAGCTCGTCACATGGGGATACACCCCGAGCGAGGTTGAACAGATCATCATCGACAGCGGCAAACCAGCAGAAGAAGACACCGCCGAGGAAAGCACCGAAGCGGCCTAAGACCCCTTGCCGGGCGGAACCCCCCCCCCCCCGGCAAGGCACCCGGCCACTCACCACGACAGGGCCGGGAACCTCCCAAACGTCGGGCGGTCCGCCGCCTAGGGCGAACCACAGCAGCCAATCACCAGCGGCGGACCGCCATTCAACGCCACCAGGCACACGCCCACCAAGATGCCGCGGCCCGCCAGGGACCCGGCTACTCCATCGACTCACCACCGAGGTTTTGTCGGAGGCCCCAGCTACGCTCAACCCAAGGCACCCGAACAGGAGTCACCATGACCAAGCCACCCGTCCCTGACAATCCCATCACCGACTTCATGAACAGCGACTTCACCGTCGCCTTCGACTGGTCGCTGTTGGCAATGATGCTGATCAGCACCGCGCTAGTCGCCGTCTACGTCGGCGCCGCGATGTTGATCCGAGGAAACAACTCGCCAACATCCAGGTCACCCAAGGGGACGGATCTCGCCTTCGGCCTCGCCATCGCGACGCCCCTCGCAGGCCTCCTTGTCCTGGGCCGCAGCGGACTCGGATCGGGACTAATCATTGGAGGATTCGCTCTGGTCATCGGCCTAACCCTTTGGGGGACTGACCGCGGCACTCGAAGCGAAACCAGCCAGGCACCACAATGAGGATCCGCTAGACTGAACACAGATTTCCTTTTTGCCGAGAGGAACAAAGCAGGACCGGCCCGCGCCGGTCCTGCTTTGTTTAACCCTCAAACCAGGCACCATCCCCATGGGGCAAGACAACCGCCGCCGACCCACCACCCCCAGCGGAACAGGTCTTTTCAGCCGGGACCACACATTGGGGCACCCGCAATCACCCGACCCAGGCACAGGAACCCAACGCTCGGGGCAGCTGCCAAAGAAGCCGGGGGAGAAACACCGGACTACTACCCGCGACACCAAACCCGCCAACCGTAGGATGTTCCGAGTTGCTAGTGTCCGCCACGACCTCGCACGATCGCCCGGACGCGTTGTTTGGTCAGGCCCACCAATTCGCCTATCCGATCAAAGGTCCACCCTTTGGCCGGTGACAGGCCCTCGTTGTTCCTGGGCTCCGCAAGCGAGGACATGGCGTTGCGCCGGATCTGTAACGCAAGGCCCAAACGGTGTTCGATGACCCGACTCACCACGTCTGCCAGGACCAAGAGCCTCGCCTCTTCAACAGTGTCGCTGTTTCGCCTCAACTCTGGATCGTTGCCCAGCCTCCGTTCCAGCTTCAGGAGGTAATACGGATCCTGCACCGCGGCAGCCAGATGTTCCGGCTTCCATCCATGCACAGCAAGACGCTCCGCCAGCACCGGTGACTGGGACCAGTAAATGAGATCCCGCCACAGCGGCTTGTCCTCCTCCGGAATGGCAGACGAACGCCACCGCTCATCCCAGTCCTGGACTGGATCGCCCACTTTCGCAACCGGGTACTGTTCCAGCTCGGACATGATGAATCCCCCTACTCGTGACCACCGGGACAATCAGCCCCTTCAAAGACAATAGCTGTTGTCAAACGAAAAGACAATACCTATTGTCAAGCAGCCGGGATGGTTCATCGTACATACCAAAACTAGGAAGAAAGAGCCTAGAATCCAAGGTAAAAGACTTTTTATTCGAGTGGATAAAAGCTAGAATAGAGGTAGCAAGTCAGCCAGACGAACCTAACCGAACTGATACGAAACGCAGGACTGAAAATGACTTCCTCAATCACCGATTACACGGTTTACACCAAGCCCGATTGCCCGAACTGCGACCGCACCATGGAGTACTTCGACTCCAAAGGCATCACCTACACGCCCGTGGACATCACCGAAGTGCCGGCAGCGCTGGAATACATCACCCAAGAGCTCGGCTACTCCCAGGCACCCGTCATTGTGAACAACTCCGATGACCAGGACCACTGGTCCGGCCTCCGCCGCGACAAGCTCGTCCAAGCGGCCATGAGCTACAAGGCAGCGTGAGGGCCGTGACTAACCCGCACCCGGTGGATGGGTTCAAGATCAGCCCGCGGGTCCCGTTGGAGGTGGACCTGTTCCGGGAAACCAACCCCAGCGGCAGGATCTACCCCGATGCCAAGGAGGAACCTTTCGCCGGCTACTACGGCATCCCCCTCAGTGTTGAGGATGACCGGTATCTTGCCGCCATCAGCAGGGCACCGATAGGGGCCGGCGGCCTCTGGGACGAGTACACCGCAGACCAGCACCAGCCCAATGACCTCACCCACGATGAACCGGGTGGGACTGAACCTCAGAACGAAACCAGCACGGACACCGAGAACACGACCAGCACACGAGGAAAAGGAACCATCATGGCCGGCGAAACCACGATTACTGTCATTGGAAACCTGACATCAGACCCCGAGCTGCGTTTTACTCCGAGTGGTTCGGCGGTGGCGAATTTTACGATCGCTTCAACGCCCAGGACCTTCGATCGTCAGTCTAACGAGTGGAAGGATGGGGAGACACTTTTCCTCCGTGCCAGTGTGTGGCGTGAAGCGGCCGAGAACGTCGCCGAGTCCCTGACCAAGGGCATGCGCGTCATCGTTTCGGGCCGGTTGAAGTCCCGGTCTTACGAGACCAAAGAGGGCGAAAGGCGCACCGTGATTGAACTCGAGGTAGACGAGATCGGCCCCTCACTGCGTTACGCAAATGCGAAAGTGAACCGTACGCAGCGCAGCAACCAAGGCAGTGGAAACGGCGGAGGTTTCGGGAACCAGCCGAGCACCGAGCAGCCTGTCCAGCAGGGCGACCCATGGGCGGCGAACACGCAAGCCAAGGCAGGCTCCTGGGGCAACGGCCCCGACTCCGAACCACCGTTCTAAACCCGACTGGTGTCCGGGGCCGGCCATTACCCGGCCCCGGCATCCATCCATCCATCAAGCACAGGACCTGAATATGACCCATGCAGAGGACCTTCGTCGTTGGGCGAAAGGTACGTACACAACCGAAGCGGCCACTGAGTTGCTGTTACGGGCTTTCAACGGACGTTTCGCAGAGCCAGAGTGCCCTTGGATCCACCCCCGGTCTGCACGCAAGGGCGCGGCCGACATCGCGTGGATCGATTTCGGTGCGCTGGCTGACCACGCCCAACGAGGCGCTTTCTCCGGGGGAGAGGAACGCTTCCTCCTCCTGGCCGCATCCCTGGGCGGCGAAGTGCACCTCAACCTCGCTCACGTTCTGGCCGGAATGGATCGCGCCCGGACTGACCTTATTTTGGCGGCAGTGTCACACGCGACCGGCAGCCACGATCATCCCGGAATCACCGTGGGCGCGGACGGCACGCCCAGTTTCTCCGGGCTACCGACAACGCTGTACCCGTGGCCTGGTGACGATGACCAGGCCCACTGAGAAGAAGGGGCCCTACTTCACTGAAGAGGACCTGCGGCAGATCCGCGCAGCGGTCCAAGCCGTCGGGAAGCTCGAGGGGTATGTGTCCATTTCGGACTTCGTTGAAGCAGCTGCACGCCGGGAACTGCGACGGCTGCAGCGCAAGTACAACGACGGCCGGAAATGGCCGGGTGTTGAAGCCGGCGAACTCCGTCCAGGACGACGCACCCGCGCCGAAACAGCAGCAAGGGAGGACCACCCATGACCAGCACCCGATACAGGGGCCGGCTCCTGCACGGTAGCGTCTTGGCTGTTCTTGCCCTGACCGGTTGCACGTCCCAGGACGGACCGCAGATCGTTCCCGCCGGAAGCCAGGCGCCACTGCAGGAAGTACCTTGTACTGCGACGGGCACGGCCGAGCGGCCGCAGGCACTTCAAGTCACGGCCAGCGGCCCGTACGCCGTGGAAAAGGTGGTCGATGGGGACACGATCCGGATCAGCTGCAACGGCACCAACACCCGCGTGAGGCTTGTTGGCATCAACGCACCGGAGAGCGTCAAGGAAGACGCACCGGTGGAGTGCGGCGGACCGGAAGCATCCACCTACCTGCACTCACTCCTGGACGGGCAACAGGTCTTCCTCTCAGCGGATCCCGCCCAAGGGGTCCGCGACAAGTACGACAGGATTCTTGCCTACGTCTGGACAACCGACGGTACCCTGATCAACCGCACGATTCTTGAACAAGGTCACGCCGAGGCGACCGGCTACGGCAAATCCTCCGCCTACAGCGAGGACTTCACCGCGGCCGCCGATCAAGCCAGAAAGAGCAAGGCGGGGAGATGGAACTGTTGAGACCGCTGTTCACACATCAACCAATCGTTAGGGGCACACCGTGGCCGTCGTTCTGATCTTCTTCGCAGCGTTCGCCGCGGTCGCCCTGGGCGGCTGGATCATCTACGCACTCACCCACCCGGTAGCCGCCGGCCAGGGCATTCTCATCTTCCTCTGCAAGGCCGCCGGTGTCATCGCGTTGATCACCGCCGTCGTTTCCTGGTTCGGTCAGAGCTTGCTTCAGGCCGTGCCACCGGCCCTGTTCATGGTCGCCTTCTTCTTCGCCGCGAACCGGCTCGAACGCCGCTGGCGCCGCTGGTGATCCAGTCGTGTCCATGACGCGGGACGAGGCCCGCTTCTGGTCCAAGGTCATCAAAGGCCCGTGGGAGAATGACTGCTGGCTCTGGACCGGGGCGGTCGCCGATGACGGTTACGGCCGGTACTGGATCAAGACCGCCAAGGGGCAGCAAGCCGTCCGACCACAGCGCTTCGCTCATCTGCTGCTGACCGGTGAACAACTGGACCCAGATACCAAGCTTCTACATTCATGCGATATCCCGATCTGTGTCCGCGCGACGGGCGGACCTGACAGTCACCTGCTTCCTGGCACACAGGCAGAGAACCTGATTGACCGGACACAAAAGAGACGCCCCCCCCACCCCCCAAAACCCCCCCACCAACCCCCCCCCCCCCCCCCCCCCGGGGGGGGGGGGGGGGGCGCGCCCTCGGCCGCGCGAACTTCGCCGCTCAGTCGCGGCAGCTCCGTGATGCGCTCAAAGAGCACGGATGGGATGAATCAGTGATCCGACCCCTCATGTCCGGACACGACCCCGACGCCCCCACTCTCTTCTGAATCCTGAGTCTCGGCAGGCGCAGCTTCGGAGCCGGCCTTGGCCTTCTTCGGTGTGGCTACGTCGATACTGCGGACGTAGGAAACGCTGACGTCCAGGAGCTCAGCGATGCCCTGCCTGGTCTCACCGGTGGCCAGCATCTTCCGGACGGTTTCCTTCGCGTCGTCAACGGCGGCCGCCGCGTTCTTCTTCGCCGTGGCGATCAGTTCCGCTGCCTGCCGTTCGGCTTCCTCAACGCCTGCCTCGGCCATCATCGTGGCGGCGTGGTAGTCGGTGGCCAGCGACTGAAGCGTCGCTTCGCGTTCGCGCCGTTTCGCGGCCAACTCCTCAGTCTTCCGACGTGCCTGAACGATCATCGTATTGCGTGTCTTTCCAGCCATCACGGCCCCCTTTGGTGTGGTCGGTTTTCTGTCTCCGATCCCCATTCTTGCAGAAGGCCCTCGGGCAACCGGAAACCTAACGGTTACAAGCCCATACGTGTTCGTTCCGGACGGACCGGCGGGACCGGCGGGGACGGTCTGTGGGCGCTGGCAGGGGTTAGACACAACTTGCCCTGGGCATGCATGAAACCTCAGGTGTTTGTCGAGCTGTGCATAACCCCTGCCAGCGAGTATCAACAATCAAAGCTGCCGCTTTTCATATGGATACCCGCATCAGAATGATGGACTCAATCCGACGTTTTTCGAACCGATACTCGCTAGCTCGCATCAAGCTCAGAACGCCAAATTCAGTCACACCTCTTGCATTTCGAATAAGAGAGGCCGTTTCCGCTAGAATCGGGTCATGATGTCGCTGCACGTTCTCAGTGCTGGCACCGGTTACCTGTACTACACACAGGAGACCGCCAGCGGTGATGAGCTGCGCGCAGGCGACCGCCAGTTGGGCGATTACTACACCGTCCAGGGCCTTCCACCGGGTCAGTGGCTCGGACGCGGAGCCGAAGCGCTCGGCGTCGCCGGGAACGTCACAGAAGCCCACATGGCCAACCTCTTTGGGCAGGGCCGGCACCCGGCATATGAAGCCATCCTCGCTGCGAAGCTCGCTGACGGTCTTCCCGCCAAAGCGGCTGAGAAGGCCGCCCAGGCCGAGGCGAAATTGGGACGCCGTTACTACGATTACGGCCCCAAAGACAACGCCCTGGCACAGGCCATCAGTGTCCGTGAGAGCGACTTTGAACGCATGCAGGGTCGCAAGCCCACAGCGGCCGAACGGCACCGCATACGGGCCACTGCAGGGGCTGTGATGTTCCGTGAAGGACACGGACGTCCGCCCGCTTCCAAGGAAGAATTGGGCAAGTACATTACCGCGCAGCTGCGACCCCAGCAGAACGCCGTGGCCGGTTACGACCTGACCTTTACCCCCGTGAAAAGCATCTCCGTGCTGTGGGCTCTCGGCGACGGTGACACCCGTCGTCTGGTTGAAGAAGCCCACCAAGCGGCGCTGAAGCAGTCCGTTGAGTATCTGGAAGAGCACGCCCTGGCCACCCGGTTGGGTACCAACGGCATCGCCCAGACCTCAGTCAAAGGTGGACTGACGGCGACGGCATTCCGACACCACGATTCCCGTCTTGGGGATCCGAACCTGCACACCCACCTTGTGGTCTCCAACAAGGTCCAGGACCTTCAGGGGAACTGGAAGACCATCGACGGCAAGCTTCTCCACCGCTCTGCTGTGGCCGTCTCGGAGCACTACAACACACAGATTCAGACCTACCTTGAAGATCACGGTGTTCAGTTCGAAGCCCGCACCGTCAACGGCTCCAAGCAGCCCGTCATGGAAGTAGCCTCCGTCCCCCGGGAACTGAACGCGCTCTTTTCCAAGCGCAGCGCAGGCATCCGTTCGAGCCTGACGGAACTACGCCAAGCGTACGAAGAGCAGCACGGCCACAGCCCCGACCAAGCCGCCCTGATCAAGCTCGCGCAGGCCGCAACGCTTGACACCAGGCCCGACAAAGAGCAGCCCAAGAGCCTCGCCGAACAAGCCAAAGCATGGCGGCAGGAAGCCGCAACCCTGTACACAGACAAGGACCTGACCCGCATCACCGGAGCCCGTTCCCGGACGCTCCGCCCTGCCGTGACTGAGATTGATATTGACGCAACAGCGCGTCAGATCATCGCGGCCGTCTCGGACAAACGCTCCACCTGGACGGCGCAGAACGTCATGGCCGAGGCCAACCGCTGGGCACGCGAATACTCCGTTGAACACGGCCCGGTCCCGGCAGGCACCGTGGAACAAGTGGTCTCCCACAGCCTCAGCACCGCCTCCGTCCGCATCACCCCGGACCAGGTTCACGGCCGGTTCGAAGCACTCACCAGAAACGCCGGAACAGCTGACTTCAACCACCGCACAGATACCCGTTACACCTCCACGAAGATCCTCCAAGACGAAAACCTATTGCTGCGCGCCGGTAAGAAGGACGTCATCCCGGCAGCATCCATGCAGGACTTCGACGCAGCCGTGGACGCCTACAACCTCGCCGTGACCACCGGGGAGAAGTCACACCCCCTGGACGCCGGACAGATCGAACTGGCACGCGAGTTCGCCACCTCATCGAAACTCCTCAGTGTCGGAATCGGTGCCGCCGGTACCGGCAAATCCAGCTCCATGGGCTTGGTCCGCGCCGCGGTCACCCACGCCGGCGGCAGGGTCATCGGCCTTGCACCCTCAGCCGTTGCGGCGGCGAACCTGGGCGAACAACTCGGCATCACCGCGGCGACGACAGACAAGTTCCTACTCAGCCCCAACGAGGCTTTCAAGGTCACACCCGGCACCCTCGTGATCGTCGATGAAGCCGGTATGCAGGGCACCGGCAAACTCGCCGACGTCGTACGGGCAGTGGAAGCCGGCGGCGGACTGGTCCGGCTCATCGGGGACGACCGGCAGCTCTCCGCCGTCCAAGCAGGGGGCGCGTTGCGGTTGCTCATCAACGAGGTTGGTGCGACGGAACTGGAGACCATTCACCGGTTCCACAGCCCCGAAGAAGCAGAAGCATCTCTGCTCCTGCGCACACCCACCGAGCACGAAGCCGACCCGTTCGCCTGGTACAAGGACAACGGACGCGTCCAGGCCGGAAGCATCGAAACCGTTGAAGGTTTGGCCTTCGGGTTGTGGCAGAGCCGCCTGAACCAGGGCGACGCTGCGGTGATGATGGCACCGACCAACGAAAGTTCCCAACGGCTCTCCGAACGTGCCCAGGCCTACCGGATCGAGACCGGCGAAGTCGCCGGCACCGGAGCCTCCGTGCAGCTGCGCGACGGGTCCCACGCATGGGCCGGTGACCACGTAGTAACCCGCCTGAACGATACCCAGTTGAAGGTCAAACGAGGCCGGGACGTTGTAAAGAACGGCGACCTCTGGACCGTGGAACAAGCCCACGAGGACGGGTCCCTGTCAGTGAGCCACCTCGAGCACGGCGGAACAATCCGGCTCCCTGCCGAGTACGTCTCAGAGCACGTCCACCTTGGCTACGCCCTGACTACCCACCGCGCCCAGGGTATGACCAAAGATGCCGGTATCCCGATCCTTGATGCCTCCACCACCCGGGAGAACGCCTACGTCGCCGCAACCCGTGGCCGGGATGAGAACGTACTGTTCGTCGCCGTCGAGGAAGGCCAAGACCGGGACAGTGTTCTGGCCGCTATCGCCGGGAACCACAGCCAGGATTCTTCTGCACACGAGGCGATGGCCACCGAGTACGAACGCATTAACTCGCCCCTGACCCTTGCCGATCAGTACCGCTACGTCACCGACGAAGCCAACACCCTGCGCATGGCCGCCATGGCACGGGAGATCCTGGGACCGGACGCAGAGAAGTTCATCAACGCCGAGTCCTGGGGAGCGGTAGCCACGCACCTGGCTAAAGCCGAACAGGGCGGGTGGGACACCTCCGGGTTGCTGCGCACCGCCGCTGGCCAACGCGAGTTCCAGAGCGCCGATGACCTTTCCGCTGTGCTTGCCTGGCGCGTGGAAAAGATCATGGACAAAGCCCCCGAGTTGATCGCCCAAGCAGGTCAACGCCCGTTGCAGGGACTGACCGACGAGCAGTTGGCCACCCTCCGTGCAGAAGCCGAAGCCGGTGCCCGGGCCGCACGTGAAGCAGCTGCAGCCCATGGCCCACAGCCAGCTGACCATTGGACCAGCCGCCGGCACGGCAAGCTCACCGACGCCGAGCTGGAACGGAGGATCTTCACCACCCGGTTCACCGCACGGGAACAGTCCTCCATCAACGACCCGGCACAGGCCCGCCGCTCCCACCAGCAGCTGCGCGCGCTCCAAGATGAACACCGGATCCGCAACCAGCAGCTCAAAGAATCCCAGCGCACGGCCGAAACCGCCGAACGCGGCGGCCGCAGCGCTTACGGGAAAAACCCCGCCGCCGGCGCCAACACCCAGCGCACATGGGGACACGAAACGATCGCTGCCCGCGCCCGGGCTGAGGAACGCCTCCGCACCCTCACACCACGCCCCGTCACCCCTGTGCAGGCACCGGACCGGCTGCCCGAATGGCTTGCCCCGGCACGCGCGGCAACAAGCCCATACCTGCCCCAGCCATGGAAGGAAGAACTCGCAGCCCGCCGCGAAGTCCTCGCCGCAAGGTTCGACGAACGCGGCCACCTCCTGGCGGCCACACCACCGGAATGGGCACAGAAACTCGGACCCGTCCCGGCCCGCCCCGACGCCGCCCAGCAGTGGCGCGACGCTGCGGTCAGCATCGAAATGTTCCGCGCCCGATACAACGTTCCCGAAACGGACGCCACACCAGTGCCAGAGCGGCTCAGAAACGAAGAAATCGGCCAGCAACTCCACGATCAGGCAGTGACCGTCTCCAAACGCTCACACGCCCTGCCCGAACACACCACCGACCAGGACCGGACACTGGATGCACTGGCGGCGGTCGAGCGTAGCAAGGACACGCACGCCCCCGAGTCACCCGCGCAGCGCGCAACTGACGCGGACCGGAAGGCCAACGCCCAGGAGCCCACGGCCATCACCCCATCTCAGACGGAGAAGCCACGCCTGATGAGCAAGATGGAACGGATGATCGCGGAACGGCAGGCCAAGCAGGCAGCAGAGCCGAAGCCGGTTGAGAAAGCGCCCGAGACCGAAGCACAGCGTCAAGCGAGGCTCGCGGCCGAACGGGCTGTCCGGGAACAGCAAAGAAGCAATGATGAGCTGCGGGGTCCAGGACTGGGCTTGTAGCCAACGCTGGTTGGCTGAGAAACCGGGGGCTATGTTTCGTGACCCACGATCCGGAGCTACATGCATCCTTCGTCGCCCGGGACTCCACTTCGTTCTGAACCACTCTCCGCCTGTACTGTTTGGCTGGTGGAGAAGGCATCTGTGGAGCAGACACCCAAGATTCATCTTGGCTGGGTGGCCGTCCTTGCTTTGAGCGGGTTGCTTATAACCGCGCTGGCCTTTGGCGGACGCTTCGTCCCCGGCATTGGCGAGGATGATCTGGCAGTGTGGCAGTCCATCCTGACCAACTTCGGTGTGGGTTTGCTATCAGCGGCTGTTTTGCTGCTGTTCGAGCCAAAATTCCGGAAAGTCGTGACAGACACCGTGAACACAGCAACTGCGGGAGTGAAAGACGAAGTCAGAGAAGCATTTCAAGCCGACATAGATGAACGGTTGGCCCCGCTTGCAGAGCGAATAGCTTCGCTCTATAAGGCCAAATTGGCCGACCAGGAAGCCTTGGTCACAGATCTGGCCGACAATTTCACCTATGAACGGGTCACGCAGACACTTCGAGAAGCCGATGCCATGGCCGCGCTTCATGCGAAATCTCTCAGGGTCCAGGCAGAAGACGTCCCTGGGAAACTCCACATCAGCTTGCAGCTCAGGTCTTTCTACAGCGCCGATGCGTGGCTCAATGGCCAGCCCAAACGGGGGGCACAACCGGAAGAGGAGCTTGTCCTTTCTGCTTATACGAACGGCGGAAACGACGCCTCGGTAACTTGGGAGCCAGACGAGGACTTCGCCACCGTTGCTTTTGACCTGGCGGAAGAACTTGCCAGCCAAGGCGCGCGGGGACTCAAGCAGCAAATCATTTGGGACCCTGTCCTGGCGCGCTTTGAGAAAAACTTCAAGGTAGCCCTCGAATCCAGTCACGGGGGTGATGGAGTTCTAGGGATTGACGGCGCTGTGGTGGAAGTAGCCGGATCGGACTCGGCTCCGTGGTACCTCACAAATAAAGGGCTCTACTATCCGAACCAAAGCTGGTCGCTGCCCGCCAAGTCCTTCGTCACAGCCCATAGAGGATACGGCCACGAAAGCCGGACCTTCCCAGATGTGGAGAAGCCTTCGTGGGCCGACCCAGCGGAGTGGAACTACATGGTCTCCCGAGCGAGATCCCACTTCGACATCTTCTGACGACAAAGCAAGGTCGTTTTCAGTGCCGGTACTGTTTCTTCGTGAACACTTTCAATGTCCAGCCACGGCCACGGGTACTTTTCGAGGATGTCCCCGACGAGCAAAAAGATGAACTCGTTCGACTGGTTCCCACCGCCAAGTTCATTCTTGAAGGCCAAGCTGTACATGAATCCGAGTACGACATCTTGGTTACGTTCGCTGAAGACGCTAGTAAGCGTGCAGAACATCTCCATGTCCTATCCCTTGGGGCCAAGGTAGCAAAGGCAAACCAGGCTTACGACTTTCAGGGAACTAGCTGGACTCTGGCACAAGAGGTGACAATCAGCACCGGTGTTTCCTCAGCTGTTGCTGCGCTGCTCAGATCAACCGTGATTCCTCACATCCCAGAGGGCGAAAAATACTGTTGGAACTTAACCCACATTGATCGTGACAGTCATACGTGGGAAATAAAGCACTTCGATGACTTGGCCGGCTATTGCTCTCCCGTACTCCATCTTGGCACCGAAAAATTCGTCTACGCTTTCAGTAACCGGCGTCTCGGAGATAGTGGCGGCCTGCAACTGGCATTACCAGGAATCGCCCAGAGGCCCGCAGAGTGGTTGCGGATCTTCCTCGATCTGGTGGCTGACATCGATCCCGATAGTGTGCCACCTGACGTTGAGTGGAAGACCAGCCAACGGTGGTCACCTCCAGAAGTCAGCGGGTTTGCCCATGAACTACAAGCGCTGAGTGACGAACGTGAACAGGCTCTGTCTGAACTCCACGACCGGGAAGAAGCGTTGAACGCCCAGCTGAAACTTGCTGCCCAGAAGGCAGAGGTAGGGCCTGGGAGGCTACTAACGGCCGACGGCGACGAACTTACAGCAGCAGTCCTCAGTTCGCTCACTGATCTCGGATTCCACGTGCAGGACATGGATGATCACCACGATGAGAAGACTGGGGCCAAGCTGGAAGACCTTCGCGTCGATGACCCATCCGCCCAGGAGTGGCACTGCTTGGCTGAAGTGAAGGGCTATACGAAAGGGGCAAAGGTCAACGACGTTTCCCAAATCACCGGCCGCCCTGTAGCTGCCTACACAAAGGAAACCGGTGATTTCCCGTCAACCGTATGGCACATCGTGAATGCCTGGCGGGGAAAACCACCCTCTACCCGGGACATTGCCATACCCAATGATGATGATTTGAAACCGTTGACCGATGCAGCTGGAGCTCTTGTGGATACCCGGGACCTGTTCGAGGCATGGCGCGATGTCCAGGCCGGGAAGATCGACGCTGACGCCGTGCGAGCATCGCTGCGCTCCGCCCGCACCCGGTGGATCTACCAACAGCCGCACAGTGCAAATTAGGCCGGTCCGGCCGACCAGTCGGACATGCGTCTCCGCCAGGGAAAAAGTACGTCCCCTTGGCTGGTTATGATTCGGCATGAGCGTTTGCCAGCTTGCCCACCAGAAAATCGAATGCCCTGTGCCCAACGCGGAGGATCGTTGGCTCGAAACCTTCAACGCTGTCGCCCGACTCGAAGAGCAGTACCACGACCCACGCTCCTTTCGGTACAACTTGAACGCATTCTTGGCCTCGATAAGCTCAATCCGAGAGATAATCCAGAAGGAGCTTGAGCAACGCGGTGACGTCCAACGCTGGAACGCGGAGAGAAAACCATTCACGAATGACCCTTGGCTAAGGGCGCTGGCCCGTGCCCGTAACGTAACTCTCCATCAGCAAGCAATCTTCGATGGGAGTTTCGTGCAGATCGGTCTCTACAGGGGGCGCCGTCACAAGTTATCAGTGGCAACAAAGGTTCCGCATGACGTCCCCAGTGCAAACCTCCTGAAACTGTGGACGCACAGCGAAGCCGGGCGGATGCTCCTTGATGATGAACACTCCGCTATTGGCGAGCAGTACGGCGTGTGGAGGAAGTATCACATCAAGGAAATCAGCGAGTCCGAAGACGTTCTCACCATGGCAAGACGGGGCGTCATACGTAGCCACGACATGATGGCAGTTGCTCATCGGCTTTACGGTATCGATACGGGCTACATCGCAGACGATCCCTACATCAGCGACGGCGCACTTGCCGTAGTAACAATCCTCCTGGAGAGCGACCTTGATCCAACCTTGCCTTCGAAATGGGGTTGGGTCTAGCCCCCACAACAATTTGTTCAGGAAGCACCCTGCCACTCTCGCCAACCTAGAGGTTGTTGGAAAGGTGCCTGCGTTTGACCGTGAACGAACGGCGGGTTTACGGCATCCAGGTCCCCACGGGCTACGACCAGTCACTCTGCTCCGTGAAGGGAAGAAACTTAACCTAGGTTGTGTTTTGGTACCAATAGTGGAACCATAGTGTTCATGGGGGGAGTTAAAAAAATTGAAGACAAGATCCGGGAATCAGCGCAGAACGTGAGTTTCTCAGACCTCGTGAAGATCTGTGAACATTACTTCGGCGATGCCCGGACCACAGGCGGAAGCCACACCGTCTTCAAGACCCCATGGCAAGGCGACCCCCGAATCAATATTCAAGACAAGAACGGCAAGGCAAAGCCGTATCAAGTCAAGCAAGTTATAGAAGCTATCGATAAATTTAAGGAACAAGGCGATGCCAAGTCCTAATAACGCCTCAATTGCTGCCCGCTACCGCTACTCAGTCACCTGGTCTCCAGAAGACGAGGAGTTCGTCGCTACTGTAGCCGAGTTTCCTTCCCTGTCTTGGTTAGCTGAAGACCAGGTAGAAGCATTGCTCGGATTAGACCGACTTCTTCAAGAGGTTGTTTCCGATATGCAGGCGAACGGTGAAGATGTACCGCTACCCTTCGCGGACCGCAACTACAGCGGCAACCTCCGAGTCCGCATCACCCCGGATAAGCACCGCCGCTTGGCAGTATCGGCCCAGGAACAGGGCGTATCTCTAAACCGCTATGTCAACGACCTTCTGTCGGCTTAGAGTCGCAGGGAAAGCTGACGATAGGCTGCAGCATGCAGCTGCCTCTCATTTGAGACAAACGGACCACAATAAAGGAAGGTACTGCGCACCTTTGGGCGCAGTACCTTCCTTTATTCTGTAACAGGCCAACGGCCGAGCGCTAGGTTCCGATCTGCGCGGAGTATCGCTCACGTCCCGACGACGTGGCAAGCAAAACCAAAAAGAGGACCACCCCTATGGGGAGATCCTCTTTGTGCCCTGTGTCAGGCGTGGGCGGGAGGACGAGCCTCCTGGGCTTCCTCTGGCTTAACGGAGACTTTTCGGTCGATCCGCTTGTGAACCTTGATTAGCTCTTCCATGGCTTTCTCGCGTTCACGGTTCAGTTCACGCTGGACGCGCACGAGCTCCTCTGCGTCCTGTGCTTTTACCCATTGTTCGACAGCTTGTCGCAAGAGATCTGCAACCGATTCGCCCGTGACCTTACCCCTGGCCGTCAAGTAGTCACTTATTTCCTGCGGAAGCCGTGTAGTTGCTACAGGCATGGCCGCACACCCCTCTTCCTTGTTTTTCGGGCACAACACATCGCCTGAGACCTGTCGATGCGTTACGTATCTAGGTGTATCGCATATTCCGACGAATCACCACTACTGCAATACGGTGTTATATAAATGTAACCTCTTTTAAGTTCCCATGGGCGGGCTAGTACCCATAGCGTTGAAAATGGAGAAGAAGGGAGTCAGGCCCATGGAGCGACCCGCCCACTCGCCGTCCAAGAGCCCACTCGACGATAGGGATCTGGAAATCTACGTGCTAAAGGTCGAAGACGTTCTGACGATGATCCACCACGCGATGGTGGCAAGGAGCACTGAAACGGCTAGCAATGACGAGGCCGCAAAAGTAGACGCCCCAGTCATATAGGTGTCGAGTCCCGAGGGTCCAGGCGGAAGCCGGGGCCCTCTTTTTTGCGCCCTATCCCGGATTGGCGCCCAGTCCTGAGCGGAGCCCCTTCGCCAGATGGTCGCAATGGTCTGGCCGCCGCGCGACGCCTCGCGCTTTCCCGGCTGGCATTGCACCTTCCCGGGAGTTGTGGAGCCAATTCTATCGCGACAGCGTATTGACGAATCGGCCGATTCAAGAATACGGTGATTCTACCGCTCCACTCCGAGCGGCGCGGGAATCACCTGAACGGGTGATAGGACCCGGCGCTACTCAAATGAGGGAATCTCCATGAAAACGCTCAGAATCACCAAGATCACCCCCGTCATCACCATGGTGGTGATGTTGTTAGCAATGCTTGTATCCCTGCTTGTTCCGATAGGTCAGGCAGAAGCATCACCGGCGAAGGCTGACTGCTATGCGGCAAGTTGCACGGGGCTCGATCCCAGCAAGACTAAGTGCGCAGATGATGCCTACACAGGTGCCAGCAAGGAACTAGAAGGCGGGATACTCGAACTACGGTACTCCCCGTCCTGCAAGTCGAATTGGGCCCGCTACACCCAGTACGGGCAGGAAAGCATCGGTACGTGGGCTAGAGAGCTATTTGGAAAAATGGCCCGGACCGCAAGCAAAGCTTGGATTTGGATCCCAGGTCAGGCACCGGTGGGCAGTATCAATAACTCAGTGACAGGTACATATGGATCATTCGGCCCGGGCGATACCACCTGGACAGCAATGATCGACGGAACAACGAAGGTATGCACCAGCGTGGCTATAGTGTACTCAACCCCAAGCGCCGGAGGCTCGACCTCCGATCGCATCGAGGAGAACTACGACGGAAAGTGCGGGTAAGTACCCGACTGTGGCCCATTCAGTACCCAGCAATCGAGGCCCTGCGCACCATTGGTGGGCAGGGCCTCCTGTTGTCTATTCCTACTCTGGGAGGAACTGCAAGCCGTGCAAGCCGCCCTCCTTGGCCCGGGCTGAGGAGCGGACAAGATCTTTCATCCAAGACTTGCTGCCCCAAGGTTTGGAGAGGCGCAAAGGTCGTGCGGAATCCCAGGCTTCGCCGCGTAACAAGCGGATGATCTGGCCGGCTACCTCGGACGCTTGGCCCTGGCGAAGACTGCACCAACTGGTTTCCAAGACGCCGCCTGGGGCAGTCCTGATGGCGTGAACAACTGGATGAATATTGCCCTGGGCGTCCGTTGCGAACAGCCAAGCAAGAACGTCCACGCCATCGCCGATGTGAACGGCTGTGTCATGCCAAACAAGGAACGACTGTGCTGGAGCCAAGGGTCGGAGGTTTTCGTCGCCAACCGCCGTGGACAATTGGCTGACTGGGAGAAAGTACGGTTTGGCTGAGGACAGCATGTCGCCGAGGATGACGAGCTGCATCAGAATGCCTTGCGCAGAACGGTCCCCGCGGTTCGCCCGGGAATAGGTAGCACCTTCGGTAAGAGGAAGGTTGTGCTGAAGCAGCAGCTGAGCCCGGAGCGCCGGGAAGTGACGTTTTTCCAGATCTGCAATTGGGGACGGCAAATCGCCGGTGACCCCAACGACATCCAGGTCATGGTTGATCTTCGTGATCAGCCGCTCGCAAACGGTCAACCGCACGTCGTCCGGCTGGGCTTGGGAACTCAAGTTGTTCCGGCCCAAAACAACCGGCGCCTGACTCTGCAGCAGTTGGGAGATATCTGTCTCCATCCGGTCGTCGTCGATACCCAAAAGGGACTCCACAGACGATGACACCCGGCCCACCCGGTGAATATCGGAATCCTCGAACCCTGCCTCCGGGCCGAGCACGGTCTCGTCTGAGACAACCGTGTCCCCAACTATTTCTGTAATTTTCAGATTGAAGCCGGGGGTTTGCTCTGCCCCTCGGCGAAATCCCTCGACCATGATGTCGTGGTTCTGCTGCTCGGCTCGTTGCAGCGCTTCAAAGGCCAGACTAGTGATTGGTTCCGTAAGGTCCAGCCAGATCCCCATCTTCCCGTCCGGATCCTCGCCGCCTTGGCCTACTGCATCCAAGGCTGCTGCAGCGCCGGTCTCCCACTCCGCAGGTGAATGTGCGCCTGCGGCAGCATCAATGCGGCCGAGGAGCACTGCGCCGATGATTTTCTCCGCCTCCGGATCCTGCGGAGCTAGCAGGACGGCGCGCGCCGCGAGTACAAGCTCGAGCCGGGTACCGATGTCCTGCCGAATCACGTTCTCTATCGTCATGCCGTTTTCCAGGGATTTTGGAGCCTCCACCATCATTTTGTGCAGCTTTCTTGCTACGGAGATGAAGTGATTGGCCGTCTCGAATTTTTCGCTCATGTTTTGTCTCCCGGACTCATCTGGTGCGTTTACTGATGTCGATATTGCCGCTCTATGGGCTCCAGCCAGCTGGTGGGGCCACTGTCGCCAGTCGTGGTGTGTAGTCGTTGGCCCGGTCAAGGAAGGCGTGCCGTCGCTGGCAGTCTTTGAAGGGGCCCTGGCCCGAGAACAGCACGCGGGTGTGAGGGTCCCAATGCTGCACCCACCAAGCTGACAGGGTGTTTTCCTGGACGGCCTGCTTGTAGGCCTCATGGAGGGCCATGAGCCTTGCCACTGCTTCGGGATGCTGCCACCATTCGGGGCACCAGTGACGGTCGGATGCTTCGTTGGGCACCGATTCAATGTCGTGGACCAGCATCTCGACCCACATCACAAACTGCTCGACCAGTTCTGTTTCGTCCGGTTCTTGCTGCTCGGGTGCATCCGCGTCGCGGTCGGTCATACCTCTACCCTCCTGACAATCTCTCCGGCTGCCGTCTTATCCGCGCGGATCTGCTCGGCATCCTTCCGTTCCCACCACGGGGTGAGCTTCACTTTCGCGGGTTTGACGTTGCTGTAATGCATGAATGCTTCGCCCACAGGGAGCTGCTGGATGTCGTGGGCGCGGATCACTGGGCGTTCTTCCTCGCTGGTGGTTCTTGATGATCCTCCCTTGCCCTGCGATGTAGAAACGCGCTGACGCTTGGTGACGCCGGCGGCTTTGGCGATCTTCTCCAGTTCGTCCAGCTCCTCCAGGCCGGGCAGGAACATACGGATGGAAGAGGTGCCGCGGATGGCTGTCGCGGCCTCGTTGCCCCAGCGTTGCCGGTTCTGCGCGAAGGACTGGCTGAACCCGATGACGCGGATTCCACGGCCGCCGGAATCGGACAGGGCGCCGGCCATGTCCGGCAATGCTGCGACGTTGGGTGCTTCGTCCAGGACCATGGTGAAGACGGGCCAGAGCCGCCCGCCGGGCTTGCTTTGGGAGATTCGCTGGGCTTTGCGGAACATGAAGTCAGCGAACATGGCCACCAGTGGGGCAATGGGTGAGCGTTCTCCGTCTGTCAGCAGGTAGACGGTGTTTGGCTTGGCCAGGAAGCGGTTCATGTCGAAGCCTTCACCCTCTGCAGGGCTGAGCATCTGCATGGCCGTTGGTGAAGACAGCGGCTCCAACAGTCCGGCGAGGGTCTCCTGAATGGAGTCCACTGTTTCGCCCGCACGGGAAGTGGTCAAAGCCCGAAGACGGGCCGAGAATGCCTCCGGTGCGCCGTGGTCGATGAGGATTTCCAGAGGTTCTTTGTCCGCGAAGTTGTTGGACCACCGCACGACGTCTTCAATGCCGCGGCCGCCCAGAGCTGCCGCGTGCAGGAACCTTCCCAACACTGCCGCTGCCTTGGAATTGAAGAAGTCGCCGTTCTTGACGTTCCCCATCGGCTGGGCACCTGCCCAGGCTTTGGCACGGGCCAGCGCTTCATCAGGATCCTCACACCCGGCAATAACGTTCCAACGAACCTTGTTCGGCCAACCGGAAATGTCCTGAAGGTCAAAGACCTCCACCTGCCCGCGGCGTTGCCGTGCGACGGCCGTCAACATCAGCACATCATTCTTCGTCGACGTCGTGACCACCGGCCCCGGAGCGTCCAGGATGATGCCCACCGCCAGGAAGAGCGACTTACCGGAGCGCTGCGGGGCGAAGACCCACATGGAATCCTCGTGCTGCACATACAGCGTTTGGCCGTCCAGCTTGCACAGCGCAACGATCATTTCATCTTCGGTTGCGTCCTCTGGAAGTTCCAGAGCCTGCCGGGCCTTGGCCAGCGCTGCCTTCTTACCCATCCGTGGTTCAAGATCCTTGTACCTGGGCAAACCGTCGTCCTTCGGTTTTCTGCCACCGAGCACGATGGTGATGAAAGCAATTCCCAGGAAAGCAAGAATAGCGAGCACGATCAGTATCCATGTCGCGGCTCCTGGCCAAGCGAAGGTGCCTTCCTTGAACCGCGCCACCAACTCCGTGAAGTTGGTCCATGGCATTCCCGTCGGTGTCAGGAATTCACCAAGGAACGCGGAGACCCAGGCGAGGCCCGCCAGCACGACAACGAAGCCAGCGAGGCCCAGCTTTAGCAGGGTGTCTGTTGACGTTTGCTTGCTCATGCCGGGATAACCTCCATGGCTTCGTCGGTGATGGATTCTTCGGTGAACGCGATGGTGGAGGTGGACTTCATGGCACCGTCCGTGTCGGTGAGCTCGACTTCGAGGGGGCTGCGGACGTGGATGGCTTCGAAGGGATCGTATTGGTCGATCTTGAACAGGCAGGTGCCTTTGACCAGTTTGGTGATCACTTCGGCCGTCCCAACCGGGAGGGTGAACATCTCTTCGCAGGCCAGCGCGTCGGCGCTCTTTTGCTGCTTGTACAGCAGAACCGTGCCGCATTCCTTGAGCATGGAGATCGCCGGGCTGTCTGCCGGGATGTCGGAGATGTGGTGGAACGCGAACTGGCACGACAGGGACAGTGCACGCGAGAGTTTGGTGTTGCGGCGGGTCACCGTGGCCACTGACCCTTGCACGGTGTGCCAAGCCTCTTCAATCAGCAGCACCGTCGGGACTGCTTCTTCCTGACGGTAGAGGGTGTTCGCCAGCCAGGTGTTGATGATCGTCATGACGATCGGCAGCGCCGGACCGTCTTCCGGGAGGAGCGACACGTCGAAGACCGTCAGGCCGGCGTTGAGCTGGATATCCGAGCTGGTTTCCCCGTCGATCAGACCGGCCAGGTCGTCCTCGATCATGCGTTCCAGCTCGAAGGCCGGATCCTGACCCCACTCGCGCAGCTCTTCTACGGTCAGGTTCGTGGCCTTCGCGGCGGCCTCATTGGGCGCGTAGAGGGCTTTGAGGACGTGCCCGATGTGCGCGACTTCCCCCGCTTTCTTGGCATCCGTCAACGCCTGCCGGTGCGCCATCCGGACGGCCTTGCCTTCCTTGGGCGTCATCGGCCGGCGGAGGGCTTCTTCCATCACGGCACGGACCAGCATGGACTGACCGGCCGGGGTGCGGAACGCTTCGGCGCTGTCGTGGCTTTCCTCGTTCAGACGGGCAGCGATACGGGGATCGAGAATGTTGATCCGGGATCCGCCACCACCGATGCTGAACCTGACCGGAGCAACGCCGAGCTTCCGCGCAAGCGGGGTGTACTCGCCGCCGCCGACGTCTTTCTGGTACTTCTTATCGATCACCACGACACGGCGGCCGAGGATCAGCTGACGCAGCACACCCCAGGTCTTCATGGCCGAGGACTTCCCCTGGCCGAGGTCACCGATGTAGCAGACGTTCGGGGATTCGAGGGTGTCACCGTAGGCGGTGAACGGGTCATGGACGATCATCCAGCCGGACCCGGCGTCTACGCCGAACACCAGGCCGCGGTGCGACGTCGGCGGGGAGGCAATCGCCATATGGGAAAACTCCATCTGCCGGGTTGAGGACGCAATGCCCGGCGCTGCCGGGTCATAGAACCCCAGCTTCGACGCGAACGCCCACTGACGTTCGTGGTGCCACCGGGTTTTGGCGTTCGCTTTGGCCTCGGCCAGCTCCCGCTCTTTGGCTTCCTTCTTCTCGGCCTTCTGCACAGCCTTCTTGGTCAGCGGCTTCTTGCGGCGCAAACCTTCGGCCGCAGTATCAGCTTCAGATGCTTCCAGCTCCAGCTTTCCGGCGCGGGCCTGGGACCTGAGGGTCCGCTTGGATTTGGAGGCCAGGGCCCAAGGCAGGCTGAAACGCTTGACATCGTTCGTGGTGCTCATCGGATTCCCCTCGTGAACGGCATGGTGGCGATCAGGGCAAGGTCGTTGCGGTGGTCCAACCAGTCAATGAACTCGATACCGGCATCGGAGGCAGCTGCCTCAACAACGTCGGTGGTGGACAGGATCTCGTTCGCGTCCTCCACAGCGAAAGAGATATACAGCCCGTAAGCCGCGCCGTGATGGCCGGAGCCGGGCTTCAGGTCCAGGAGGCGCTGGGTGGAGGCGCCCATCAACACTTCTTCGGTGCCGTCGGTGACGACACCGGACTTGGCTACCTCGTTGCCCTTTGCCCTGTCCATCGCGGCATCGGAGCGTGCCTTGGACCGGGCGCTGCGGGCGTCTTCGAGCTCCATGACCATGGACACCGAGTGCACCACGGCGGGCTGGATGCCGCTGATGATCGCTTCCAGCGCTTCCACTGGGATGGGGGCCGGGCTGAAGGCTGAGGCCGGCACGTAGCCGGTACGGATGTGCCAGTGATCATTGACCACCAGCGAGATGGGAGAGGCTGCGCCGTCCAGGTGCTGCCAGCAGTCCATCAGGTCCGCGCCATCGTAGTCGTCAATGTCGAAGTCCGGGTCCTGCAGGTGACGCAAAAGCGCGGCCATGGCTTGGGGACCAAGCGGCCGGGAGTTGGTGATCGAACCCATCATGGACGCCTGGGCCATGGCGGAGCGGATTTCCTGATAGATCGACTGCCCGATCCCTTCATCTCCGCCGCCGAACGCTTCGGCACGGCGGAAGAGCGCAGCTGAGCTGGGGATCCGGAACGTCTCATAGGTCCGGTGCTGTTCCGAGCGGGAACGCGTTGTCTCGCACAGGTCTCCGTAGGACTCCAACAGGATCCGCGGAACGTTCTGCGCGACCCGGTTCTTGACCCAGATCAGGTGGTCGGCCGAATCCATCGGCACCGCACGCGCCAAGGTCTGGATATGCGACACCAGCGATTGACGACGGGCCAAACGGGCGAGGTACTGGCCACGGGCAACGTGACCGGATTCCTTCCGGTATTCCTCACGGATGCCCGAGGACGAACCCATGACCTCCATCGTGGCCGTGTAGTACGGCTTCTTGACCTTGCCTTGGTGCCGGAAGATGACCAACGGCCCTTCCGGGGTGTCGATGGCAAAGTGGCGGACCGTGCCCACCATCAACGGCGCGTTGTCCTTGTGCCGGATCGGGACTTCGATCATGCCCTTCTCGTCGGCACGTTCCCGGTCCTTCTTCCCTGCCTTGACCATCCGCGTCTGCGGACGGTCCTTGACGGGAACGTAGACCAGGGACTTGTTCTTGGCCCGGACCTTCTTGTGCCGGAGTTCAACGAAGATGGCACCCAGCGAGCGGTGGCCGGAGAACTTGTTGGGCGTCGTCAGGACCACGCCTGCCAGGACCAGCACAGCTGCGCTGATCAGGGCCACGACGCTGCTGCCGCCTGCCAGAACGATCAACAGACCGCCGCCGATAGCGACTGACAGGCCAACCCACTCCGGGGGTGTCCGGTTTCCGCCGAACAGGCCACGGCTTTGGACCTCGCCCCCGACAACAACCATTCTTCCCATGACTACCTACCCCTGCTTCTGCTTCTCTTACCGGCCACTGATGTGGTCGGTATCCGGCGCCATCGTTCGTGCCGAGCGTTGGCCCCGCATGGAGGCCTGCCGGGCCGCTTCCCTGCCTGCCAGCAGGAACGCGGTCGCGCCACCGGCAGCGACCTTTGCCGAACCCCGGCCCACCGCACCGGCCCCGGTCTTCAGCGCTTGTGCTGCTTTGGCCCCGCCGGTTCCGGCACGGTCGGCTTTCTGCAGCTCCCCGATCGTGCGGGTCTCCGGCCGCTCCTGGCCGCCCTGACCGGTGGAGGTGCCTTGTGCGGTGGGGATCCTCGATGCTGCACTGCGGCGACCCGAGATCCCGGATCCTTGGGAACCAAGCCCTGAGCCTGAGCTGCCCTGACCCTCCGAAGGCGTTGCCGGGCCCGACAAACCGTTAGACCCTGGACCGCCACCGGAAGTGATCCCACCCCGGGCACCGTGGGGACCGGACTGAACCTGAGCGGTTCGCTTCTGCCGGATCCCGGAAGAGATCGCCGCCCCTGCCCCGGCGACCATGGCCGCCCCGGCAACTGACTGACGTCCCTGCCCCAAGCTGGTCGAGGACGAAGGGAGGATGGGCACGTACTTGTAAAGCATCGGCAGAGCAAAGGCCAGCAGGCACATCGCGGCCGCTGCCAGGAACACGGACGTGGCGTTGACCATGCCATCGTCCACGCCCTGACCGCTGAAGGCCGGGCGCGTGGAAATGTAGCTGAACACCGCTCCCATGATCAGCAACAGCAACGGTTTCGAAAGCGAGATGCCGATCCACAACGAACCGACCTTGCCCACTCGTTCGCGGTACTTCGGGTGGATCATGAACCCCACCATCAACGCGATGCCCAGGCCAAGCAGATACAGGGCCAACGGCTGCAGGGCCAGCAAGCCCAGCATCGCCCATGCTGCGATGAACAGCAGCCCGAACAACAACACCGCCGCCAACGGGCCGAAAGCTCCGTTGGATTCATAGGAAGCGAACCGGGAAATGGCGACTCCGAAATCCGTCACCCTGCTGGAGGTCCAGAACGATATGCCCTCGGTAGCCTGCGTCAACCAGCCGTTGATCACATAACCCAACGGCGGGCCGAACAACACCAGGATTATCGACAACGGTCCGTACCAGAACAGGGCATCCCTGGCGGAATCCAGATCAATGTCCTCGTTCGAGACGTCTTTCCAGAGCTTGAAATACATCAACGCCATGACAATAATGCCGATACCCGCGAACGTAGCCCACGTGGCCCGGAACCCGTCATCAACCTGGAACGAAGAGACCTTCAAAAGGTTGTTCAACACCTCGTTGGTCGTCTTCACGCCCTCGGCCTTGACCGTGTTCGCGAACTTCTCAAACCCATCCTTTGCGTTCGCGATGAACGCCACCGTATCCACGGTGCCCAACACCACCTGACCACCAGGCATCGCGGAAATGACCGTGCGCGCCACCGCCCCAGCAATTGGGGAGAACTTCTTCCAAAGGGACTCAGCAGAACATGCCGTTAGGGCAGCGCCGGAGACCTTGGCGGCAGCCAAGCCTGCACAGTAGCTGACCATGCCCGATTCGGGTTTGTAATCCAAGGCCTTTTCGGGGGTGGTGAGAAACGTTCCGAATGCTTTAGCGGAGATCGTCTCGCAATCCCCCAAGCCCAAGGCAAGACTGAGGGCAGGGTTTGCGCAGACCCCTTTGGCCAGCTCTTGGTTAAGGCGATCCCGTATGCCGTTTCGCTGGTCTTCCGGGAGGCCGGCTAGGCGCTTCAATTGGTCGGCGTTCAAATTCTCCGACTTGCTCACCTCATCAGCGGCCTGCGCCGGGCCGGCAGTCACGACCCCAAACCCAAGGAACATTGCCAGTAACACCGCGACGAGACGGATCGTCCTGCTAGCGCTTAGCGTTCGCATATTCGATCCACCCCTCCCTGCTCTTGCCCTCGAAGAGGGTGTTAATCAGGGAATCGGTAAGTGTCGGTACTGTCGCTGTGGAGGCGTCTCCCACTGCGCCGCCTGGGCCCTTATCCTTTACGCGGCCACCGAAATCTCGGTCTTGCCCGGCAACCAGGAGATCAGAGATCTTCCAATCGCCTGCCCATGTAAGTTCCATGGAAACCGTGTCAAAGGATGCTAGGGGATCCCCCGCTGTTTGAGCGCTCACCGATCCAATGAAAACTTGAACTACGGAGGTCTTCTTCTCGTCACAACTCACCAGACGGTACATGCCTCCCGCTTCGACGTCCGTGCGGTCATACCATCCGCCGTCGAACCCGAGGGACGATGCTTCATTACTGGCAGTCAAAAGATCCCCTACAGCAGTAGCTTCTTGCAGCCAAGACCCCGGTACTGAGACATCGGCCAGGGCTGCCTTCTGAGTAGTCCAGGTCTTTCTATTCACATCGCGGATAAGCCGGACATAGTTGCTCGCCGCTTGTGCGGCGGAGTCGCAGGTGCCGTTGTATCCGGCGGGTGTTTTGCCGTCGCTGGCGGTTTTGGTCCCGCCTTCGCCGATCTTGATCCCGGAGACGGGGAATCCGAACTTCCCGGACGCCTGCAGGGAGCTGGGGCCATCCTGCTTGGCTGCCGGGGCTGGCGGGTTCAGCAGGACGACGGCAATGGCGATGACCAGGATCACCGTCCCTACCGCTGCTAGTAGCTTCCAGTGTTTCCGCATGGGCTAGACCTCCACCGAAGTACTCTGCACGGAGATGGCAGCTGCAGGAGCGGTCGGAGCTGGTGGGGCAGGGTTGCTTGCGGAGCTGGCGATCGCGAGGATAGCGCCGAGGATGACACTTGCCCCGGCTGCAGCGCCGAAGGCGACACCGGTCTTCTTGGCCCCTGCCGCGCCTTCTTCAATGTCGTCGGAGTGGCCGCGGTTGCGGGCGACGCCCCACTTCATGAGGTTCCACAGGAAAGCGCCGGCGAGGAGGACCAGCACGAGAGCCCAGAGCGCGCCCAGGACAAGCTGGACGGCTCCTTCGAATTTCACGCCGAGGACGCTGATGCTGGGAGTGACGCCGTCCAGCGGGTTGTCGATCATGGGCACGGCGGACCGAATAATGATTTCGTTGCTGATGGTGCTGAACATGTTTCTGCTGCTCCTTAGAGGGTGGTGGTTTTGGTGGACGTGGCGCGGTCAATGGCCAAGAGGCCTTCAGCGATTTCCGCTGAGGCACGTTCGAAGGCCCGGCGGGCCGGGTCACCAACGAGCTGCCAGTCGATGATCGAGCCGGTATCCAACGCCCCGTCATACGGGATGTCGATCAGGACCCGCACAGCGGAGGCAAGGTTCTCGCGAAGCTCCGCCTGCTCTGCCGCGGAAACCTTCGCCCCGCCACCCTGGGTGACCAGCACGACGGCGTTGCTCACCAGGTCCTTGTAGTGCGGGTTGCCGGTGCGCTCGGACATGGACTCGAGCTGTTCAATCATCCGCAGGGCGGAGACGACAGCGTTGCGCTTGAGCGTCGTGGGGATCACGAGCTGGTCGGTGACCTCGATCGAGGCAAGCCAGTTCGCAGAGCGGGTGTTGTTCCCGGTGTCCACGATGATGGTGTCGTAGAAACGGCTGACCACCGTGTGGATGCGGTTGAACTCGTCGGCACCAATGGATTTCATGCGGTCCGCGTCCTCGTCCGCGACCAGGACGGAGAACTGGTTGTTGCCCTGATGGCGGGTGTAGTAGGACAGCTCGCCCTTGCGAGCGGTGACGGTCTCGAAGGACTCCAGGACGTTCAACAGATCCCAGACCGTCCGGGTGGAGTCGTTCGCGTTGGTCCGGACGCCGGCGGTGCCCATCATCTCGTTGTTGTCCCACACCAGCGTCTGCTGGCCGGAGTGGATCCCGAACGTGGAACCCAAGCCGACGCTGCACATCGTTTTGCCCACCCCGCCCAGGGGCTGGGCGACCGTGATCTGCATCGGGCGGGAGTACACGCGCTGGATCGCGGACAGATCCGCCCGGCGTGCCAGCTCGGCCGTGCCAACCTTGGGGCTGATCAGACCGAAGCTGACTGCCCGCAGGAAGGCCTGCCAGCCGGTGGCCGGTGGCAGTTGGTCGTTCACGTTCTCCTTGCGCAGGACAGCTGCGCTGCGGCGGCCACTGACCAACGGTGCTTCGCGGTGATCCACCACCACCGTCTCCGCCTTCGGTTCGGTCGCTGCTGCTTCGGCATCCGGTACGGCGTGGATGATCGTGGCCGGATCCGTTGCGATTGCTTCGGGTTCGGTGTCGGTCAGACTGATGGGTGCGCGGCTCTTCCGTTCGCTCCCTTGCCAGTTCGTGCTCATCGGATGGTTCCTCTCGCTCGTTTCAGGTTCTGTCTTTGGGTTCATGAGGTCGGGTCTTGGGGGGATATGGCTGTTACCAGCCAGGGTTGCTGCTGTCCGGACCGGTGCAGGAGCATCTTCCAGCGGCCCGCGTCAGTGGAGAACGTTGCGGTGACCGTCAGCGGGTTGCCGGCGTCCCTGCTGATCGCTGGTCCGTCCGTGATCTTGCGGATGGGCACCCGGGCCGGGTCGATGTACTTCGCATCTTCGGCGTACTCAGGTGCAAGATGCGGGGCGAGGTCAGCGAACCAGGTTGTTTCCGGAACATCGGGACGGGCGAACAAGCCCATGACCTTGGCCGCGGTGTCCTTGACTGCTTTCTCCGCTGCGGCATCCCAGGTCACCTCCGGGACGCCGTAATGCTCATCGGTGCCGTGGTCGTGGCCGTCCTCGGCATGATGGCTTTCCTGCCCTGCCTGTCCCGTATTCACCGTGGGGGTCGAATCGGTCGCCGGTTCGGTGCCCGCGTTTCCGGCACAGGCACTCAGGGAGAGCGCGGCGGCCAGGGCGGCTGTGAGTGCGAGGTGCTTGCGCATCAGAGAATGCCTTTCTCTTTCATGATCGGAGTCGGGTCGATGGTGGGATTGATCGGGACCATGGGGTTGGGAAGGGCGCCGGCGAAGAACTCCATGTGGAGGTGGCGGCCGGTGACGTTGCCCGTTGCTCCCTCAGTACCAAGGGGGGTTCCGGCGGCCACGGTGTCACCTTCTTTGACCTTCACCGACCCGGCTTCCATGTGGTACATGCCGATCGTGAGCTTTCCGTCCACGGTCTGGCCGGTCACGCCGGTGCCGAAAAGGCCGTCCATGTTGCGGACCTTGACGATCTTCATATCCGTCAGGGCCACGATGGTTCCCGGCCCGCCAGGGTGAACGAGGTCGATCCCGTAGTGGAAGTTGGCCAGCACTCCCCCGGCAGTGCCTGGCGGGGCAGGACGGGAACCGTAACCGCTGCTGTTGATCGCCCCTTCCATGGGTTTGACCCACTTACCGGCCAAATCTCCGACAACCTGGTTGCCTTCAGCCGGGCACACACCGGACGGGTCCACTGCCGCGCCGGACTCCCCACCCAAGGCCTTGAAGACTTCCGTGGCCTGTGCGCGGAACTTTGTGTAGTGGTTCGGATCCGCGTTCCGCTGCGTCCGGTGGATGGCGATGGTCGGCTCCATGGTTTCCCAACCCTGGACGCGCTGAAGGGCCTTGAAAAAGTTCGTCGCCGAAATGGTGGGATCCATCCGGTCCGCATACGATCCCCACGCGCCGTTGGCACGCTGCTGGAACAAGCCACGCGAGTCCGGCCCGGCTCCGTCACCGTAGTCGATGACGCGCAGTGTGGACTCACCGATCGCCGCCTGTATTCCGATCAGCTGCGCCGCGACCGGCAGCTTCAGGGACTTGGCCGCGTTCATGATTGCTTGGGCGTTCTTCATCTGCGCGGCATCAAACCCAGCCACTCCCCCGGCAGGGGCAGGACCAGCAGCCGCACCGGCAGGGGCAGCACACGATGATGCCGCCTGTGCAGGATCGCTCTCGTCCAGGACAACAGTCACCAAGCCAACCGTCAGCAGGGCAACGATCGAGGCGCCGGTAAGGACTTTGCGGGCGGTCATCGCTTCACCACCGGACGTTGCTTGCGGACCCAGGAATCGGCCATCCATAGAGTCCCAGCAGCCTCCACGGTAAGAACAACTTCGGGGTGACGGATCCTCAGGACCAAACCGGGACGGCCATCGTTGTAGACTGCCGCGGCCTTGTGGCGGGTCAGCAGTCCTGTGTCTATCAAGGCGTCCAAGACCTCGGGTAGTTCCTCTTCGAGCCCTGTGCGGCGGGCAAGCTCAGCAGCGTACGTCACGCACGCTGCGCGGCCTTCAATAAACTCACGCTCATCCATCAGGCCCACGAGTTCAGCCAGGACCCGCCTTTGATATGCAGGGACGTCCAGGTCGCCGATCCAAGACCGGAAACTCTCGCGTCCGGCCTCGGCGCGGGTACGCAGAGACGCGCTCATCAGCCACTCCGTGCCAAACGGCAGCAAACTCTTCAAAACCTGTCCCTCCCCACTGGGCATCATTTCCACAGCTACCAGACCCGGGTGACAAAAATAGCCCACCCGTCTAGATAGTCCAGACGTTGGACCAACGCGTATTGTCCACGGAATTCCGCGAAAGTGCTTGTCACACGACCCCTTGTGGAGCAGATCACTCCCGTTTCAGTAAGAGCTTTTGCCCTTACATCGTCATATCACATTGTATGGCATATCATCGTGAGTGCACAGTTAGTAGACAATAGAGAGGTGCCGAAATATGTCCCACTCGCGATTCCAGGCCTCACGGAGGAGTCCTTGAGCATGCTCGGAGTCAATGCGCTCCGAACATCGATCCTCAGATACCTCGCTCAACACCCCGAGGGAGCCACTTCCGGCGTGATTGGACGCGATCTCGACGTCGACTACCGGACCGTCTGGAGATACCTCAAGGAAATTGAGACGCAGGGCGGCGTCACCTCGGAACAGGCGGAAGGAAAAGGGCAATCAGACCGCTGGCGGGTCTACAAACTCAATATCGACGCGCGAGAAGAAGCCATCCAGACCTACCTGGAGTTTCTGCGGGGAAAGTAGACCGCCATATCGCACTTAACGGCACAACATGAAGCATTTGGCGTGTCGCTACGCAAACGAAGGACACATACATAGTTAAGTGGGTTTCATGGCAGCTCGCAGACTACCCCGAGGCACACGGCTCAACCCTGTACGTCTTGGGTGGGCGATCGAAGAAGAGCGCAAGGAATTAATCGACAACCTGGCCGACAGGGCAGGAGTCTCCAGCGCAGTGATTCTCGAAGCGATCATTGACCACGTCCGGAAGGACATACCCGACGGCGGTCTTCCTCCATGGATGCTAGGAAACCAAGGAGTGCTGCCTTTGCCGCAAGCGTCTTAAATTACGAAGGCCCGCACTAGGCGGGCCTTCAACAAGTATGGCGTTCAGATCTCGTTCTTGGCGGGACCACGATCTGAACTAAAAAGCTTCCTCTCGCGAGGACGCTCCCTTTTTCGTACCTTCGAGAACGAAAGGTAACTGCTGTCTATGGTACCGGAAGCGGTCTTGGCGTCAACGCATGCCCCCCTGGGTGTCGGAACGCAGACGACACCGCAACAAGCCTGGGCACTTGCCCCCCTGATTGCAGGTGAGCCTTCCTACAGGCTCGGCCGCTGGATCGGCCAGAAGTTCCAATACCGCCGGCCAGCTCAACCCCCGAAAATTACGCCGACACTGCCTGACCGCCCGGCCGCCGTAACGCTTCACGGCCCCGACGGCCGCGTAGCCACACTCTGCCTGGACCTCGACACCTCCAAGGCCCTCAAACACGTCGTAGACACCGACGCAGCGCAGCTGGCCACCACGCTCAGGAAAGCTGGCGTGGGCTTCGTCGAAGACTTCTCCCCCAGCGGAGGCCGGCACCTGTATATCCCCCTGCAGGAACGCATGGACGCGGCCGACGCCCGCGAACTCGTAGAAGCCCTCGCCCTGATGGCCACGAGCCTTGACCCGAGCCCTCACCAAAACACCACCGACGGCTGCATCCGTGTCCCAGGATCCGCGCACAAGGCCGGTGGCCACCAAACTCTCATCACCCCCCTGACGCAGGCTTACGACGTCCTCCGACGCAGGAACTCCCCCGCCGCCGTCCGTTCCCTGAAAGCCGTCCTGGCACCGGAGCTGGCCCGCAACCGTGCGCGCAAAGCCCGTGAGACGACGCGGATTACCGCTCAGCGATCTACAGCAACACTGCCGCTCACCGCAGCTGCATTCAGCGACTCCCCGCTTCGCAGGGTTGCCCGTACGGGGCTCTACGACACGGCACGCTACGCGAGCCCCTCAGAAGCCCGCATGGCCGTCCTCAATCACTTCGCGGCCTGTGGCTGGACCCGCGGCCAGGTCCAGAACGAACTGGCCGGGCAGTTCCCCGGCCTCGCAGCCCTGTACGGCACAGCCAGCAAGCAGGAACGGCTCCTGCCGATCGAGTGGGCAAAGGCGGAAGCTTTCACGGCGAACCGCATGCCGCAGAAAAGCTCTTTCCAGAAAGTACGGGAAACGACTGCACTTATTAACAACACAAGCCTTACTCAACTCACAGGGGGGGCTACTAAACCTAGCCCTGCAGGAATCCACCAGCTCGTGAACGACCTGGAAAATATCCTCTATGCCGTTCTTGATCACCGCCTTCAGTCACGCGGCCGCGAAGGCTTGGGCCTTCGCCTCCTCCTCCGCGGACTCCTTGGCTATATGCGTGCCAAGCAAACCAACATCCTGGACGTCGGTTGCCGTACCCTCGCCGCGGCCCTGGGGAAACACCACGTGACGATTGCTCGCCTCCTGCCAGCGCTGGTCAAAGCCTCCGACGGTATTCTGACCAAAGTTGCTGACGCGCGGCATAAGGCAGCCGATGTCTACGTGATTCAGTTGCCTGAGCACTACACCCCGCTGGCCCGCGAACTCACGTGGCGCAGAGGGCAGGTTCATGCCATACGCCCCGTATTCCGGTCTCTTGGCGACGCCGCTGCCATCATCTACGAAGGAATCGAACGTGGCCGGCACTCCCCCACCACGGCCGACCTCGTGCGGGCCACAGGTATCAGCCGCAACGCGGCCACCAAAGTACTGACGGACATGGAAGCCTTGGCCATGATCAAACGCCAGGGCCGACACTGGACGACCACTACGGTGAACCTTACGCACCTTGCCGCGCGTCTCGGCGTGCTGGACGACTTCCAGGCCCACATCAGCCGAAACCGACGGGAACGCGCCGCCTGGCATGCCTACCTCGACCGCTTCCGTGACCAGCAAGTAAGCGAAATAGACCTCTATGAAGCCGAACGCGACGAATGGTGGATGCCGCCTCCCGATCATGAGGTGGTCCTATGGCTCGCAGCATAGGGCTCGGCCTGGGCTGTACGAGATGCAAGAGCGAGCTGCTGCCATGGACCTAAAAGGTCTTATAGCCCTTTTAGGTCCAATCTAGCGGTTCAGCGGGTCGAGGAATCTCATCCCACTGCAGTTGCTGAGAACCGTCAGGATACGTGCCCTCCCCCAAGCGTAGATTTTCCACACGGCGTGCGTATAGATACGGGTTGTGGCCGCACATGATCTGAGCCTGCCAAGAGACATTGGTTTCGCCGGTTCCGCTGACGTTAACGCGAATAGTCCCATATGTGGCGGGATATGGGTTGGACGATGGATCCGTAAGAAAGGCCAACTGTTCGTCCCCACCGAACTGTGTCGTCAGGTACAGAAACTCCACAGAGTCCTTCACGGTGTCAGGGCTTTTCCGCGAACTGAACATAGCTGCAATTGGACTTTGCAGATGCTGCTGGTTGGCCGTTACCCAAGTCACCAACCACGCCTTACGGCCTTGCTTGCTGGCCACCATCCACCTCCCCCTAGTTGTGGAGCAATCCTCTCCCCAAAATGAGCAAATGGCGAGCGTAATAGCTCTAATAGGTATAAAAGATCTTATGGTGTGTATAGTGTGATTAGAACTTTTAACCCTAAAAACTCTAAAATATTCAATAGGGGGAGTGTCGCCCACATCCCTAATGGACCTAAGAGGTATTTTGGATGCAATAGATGGAATGGAGACAAAATGGCTGCAACCATATACGCCCTCATCAACCAAAAGGGCGGGGTCGGCAAGACCTCAGAAACCTACAGTTTGGCGCGAGCATTGACTCAGGCTGGAAAGCGGGTCTTGGCCATTGATGCGGATCCCCAGGGAAACCTCAGCGGTCTCCTTTCTGCCGAAAGCGTTGAACAGGACCAACTGACATTTGCAGACGTGCTGCTAGGGGAGAACCTGCGGGAAGTCGAAGTGGACGGCATCTGGGAAGGCCTCACGGTTATCCCGGCCAACTCCAACACAACTAAGGCCGTCCAGCAGCTGCATGCCGAACACGGCCGCGAGTACAGGCTCAAGGAAGCACTCTCGGAGAACCTGGAGCGCTACGACGTCGTTCTCATCGATTGCGCTCCAAGCCTTGAACTTCACACCATCAACGCTTTGGCTGCTGCCCACCGGGCATTGGTGATAACCCAGCCCTCAAAGTTCTCCTTGGACGGACTTAGCCAACTCCAGCTGAGTTTCGACAGTGTGGCCAAGTACTACAACCCTCTGCTCACAGTCGCAGGCGTTATCGTCAACGGCAACCGCAACACCATCACGCACCGGGCATGGATCACCGACCTTATCGAGGCATCGCCCTGGCGGATCCTCGAACCCTACCTGCCCTACTGGAGCGTCATTCAAGACGCAATGGAGGCAGGCCTAGGCCTGGACGAGTGGCCCGATGACAAAGCCAGGCAAGCCTATGAGATCTACGCCAGGCACCTGGCGCATCTCGATGAAATAGACCTACGGCCACATCTGGAAAAGACTTTCCCCAAACACGACTACAGCAAACTGGAGGCCTAAACCATGGCGCAACGACCCGAACGTAGAAAGAGCGCCCTCGGCGCAGCTCACCCGATCGAGCACCAGAACAACCAGGCCCCCGCGCTAAGCAGTGTCCCCACGCAAGCTCAAGCAACCGAAGAAAATACTGCGGGGGAGCGCGCCGTTACTGAGAGTGCTTCAGGCCCCACGCCGCAAGCAGGCAGGCCGCAGTCGAAGTCAGGAAAGACTCAGCCCAAGGGATCCTTCTACGCAGATGAGGATGTATTGGAGCGCATCCGAGCGGCTTGGTTCCACACGCCGACCACGGCGGCCGAAAGGGAGGCATCCTTCTCGGACTTCCTCCGAGAAGCAGCCTTGGACCGGATGCTGAAGCGGGAGAACACGTACAACGACGGCAAGCCGTTCCCTGTCGTCGCCTCGGGCAAGATAGCGCGCGGCCGCCGCTGAAAGCGCCATGTCTCCAATGGCTCTTTTAGACCTAAAAGCCCCTCATAGGAGCGGAGGCCCATCTAGTGTTTGGTCGCTCGTGGAAAGGACTTGAGATTGTTTCAGAATCGCGAAGGACGGTCCCACCCTTACACAGGGCCCGCAGGCACCAATGACTTCGACAACCTCACCGCTGAAGAAATGTCCGAGCTTGTTTCCTCCTACAAGCTCCTGGGGGAGGCATTCGAAGACCGAGATGATGAAGCCATGTTTGGTCTGGGCTTCCACATGGAAGACCCACTCGCATTGATCAGATACAAAGCAGACCAGGCCGACCAAGCCCGCCGCGAACTCATTGCCGCCATCAAACTAGCCCGATACAAAGGCCAGGACTGGACAGAGATAGGCCCCATACTGGGCATGACATGGGTGGAGGCCATGAAGACATTCCACGCGGCCGGAAAGTGAGAAGCAATCTTGGAGACTAAGCCCGGCGGTCCGCTAAGGCGGGTCTGGCGATATTTCTTAACCTGGTCGCCTAGAGAGGTGATCCTCCTGGCAATCGCCAGCGCATCGTCACTGTTAGCCGTTGGGCTTGCCATCGCTTGGTCGTCGTCCTTGGTGCCGCTGGAGACAGTTTGGGGCCCTGTGGCATCCTGGGTAAACGTCGGCGTGACTGCGCTAGGCTTCCTGGTCGCTGGTCTTACGTTCTATCTCCGGTTTCGTGAAGTATCTCAAGGAGACGATGAGAAGAAGACGCAGCAAGAGAAGGAGGACCTGGAGAGCACGTTCCAGCTACATCAGCTAACGGATTCCGCCCGGGCCGCCATGCTAAGCGAAGCCTCTCAGGTAACGTGGGAACTCGTTTGCGACTCATTCCTCACGACTGAGGAACTTCCCGGATTCACGCTGAAGTATCAGGCCCGTTTTGCTATTCGCAATGGGACTGGGAAGCGGTTGACGGACGTCCATGTAGAAATCCCGAATACGACCACTCATTATGGCGACTTTCCGGCGTCCAGGATCGACGTGCCGGATTTCAAGGCCAAATCCGTCCACACGCAGTACGCTGAGCCCTACTTCGCCGGCAAAATGGGGGTGCACATCCTAGCGACAATTCACGGACCACACTCGCGAGGTGACGGGCCAAAAGGGCCTGTGGAGGTCTTTTCTGACAGAGCGATTCTAACCTTTAGGGTTGACGCTGGACCGCGATGGCAGCTGCCGCTGTCAAAGTTTGGCGGGTCGAACCCGACCCTCAAGCTCTGATAGAGCCTTCTTATCTCTTTTAGGTATAAATGACCTAAAAAACGACCTGGTCGGTTCAGTCGGCCCGCCTAGTCCTCCGGAAGAAGGCCCTCAGAGACTGCCATCTTGACTGGTGTGGGGCCTCGACTGGCAGCGCCCGGGGATGGTGCCACTCTTCCTTCGCATAGTCCTGAACTTTTGCGTAGAGTGCTAAGCCGCTTGTAGACGCGAGAGCAGCTCCCAGGAAAAGGACCAGAACCACCCACTCCGATATGCTCGCTGGGTTAGGCCCCGCGCCTGCAAAGCCTCCAATGGCCGCAGCCATCCCTGTAAGACCAAATCCGAATGCGAAAATTAGGACAAGGCCAAGGCCGCCAAGATTGTCCTTGAGCGATCGGCCAGCGTTGATGCTGTCGAGCTCAAGAGGATCGCCATCGAGATAGGCCCTGGCGACTTTCTTCCGAAGCAGCAAAGGGTTCAAGAAAGCTGCCGTTCCCAATGAAGCTACTGAGGGGAGGACTATCAGCACTAGAGTCCCCGGATCTTGTTCCTCCTTTTCCAGCAGTTTGGTCCAGGTAAGCTCTGCTGGTGGTATCTCCCCAATCCGGACGCCCAGCATTACTGCGGCAGCCACGGCGGAGAAAACCAAGAGGGCCGGCACTAATAGCCACTTTGCTGGTAGAGCGCTAAGCGCTACTAGCTTGCCGAGAGCTTCTCTTTGCAAGCTGTGAGACACATCGGAATCGCGTGAGAGCGCATGTTCTTGCGCTGCCATATCGCGCCAGAAGATTGCTTGGCGGCGGAGGCGGGAACCAGCGGTTATCTGATCGACGGCAATCAGGACTGCCGTCGAAGTACCTACCACGCTCACAAGCGGCACAATTAGCTCAGTAAGCAAGTTCACCTACCCAGTATGCCGTTCATATCCGGCGAATCTGGAGCCGGTGAACGGGGCGGCAGGTGCCGGTACAGGGTGCTGCGCTTCAGCCCGGTCTTCTCCGTAATCTCGCGCATGCTTGCTCCCTTGTCCCGGAGCATGACCGCGTGTTCGAGCTTTGCTGGGTCGACTACGGACGGGCGCCCGGTCCGCCGACCGTTGGCCGCGGCCACTGCCCTGGCATGGGCAACTCGTTCGGCGGAATAGGTCCGTTCCATCTCGGCGAACAGAGCCAGCATCACGAAGGCCAGTTGGGCCATTGAACTATCTGGGGCGGTGGTGTCGATCGCCAGGGGATCGGCCAGTGTCCGGATCCCGATATCTCTTTCTTTGAGCTCATGGACGAGGTTCAGGGTGTCTCGCACCGTTCGGCCGAAGCGGTCCAGGGTGTGGACCACGATCACATCTCCGGCCCTCGCGTGGCGCATCGCTTCTTGGAGTCCAGGCCTGTTCGTGGTTGCCCCGGATTTCTTGTCCACGTAAATGTGCTTGGCCTCGATGCCCGCGGCCGCCAGCGCGTCCATTTGACGGGCGAGGTCCTGCTTCGTTGTTGAGACCCTAGCGTACCCAATGTCCATGTCTGAACCGTACCGAAAGTTGTCTCTGTAACAGGGATTTGTTGCATGACTTTTGGGACTACATATGGGATTTTTATGTTTCGCGGGATCTCGCGGATTCGGGTGGGTGGGGGAGTGTCCCATCGGAGGTGTCCCACTTCTAAGGAAATGGGACACGTCTGAAGCGGACGCCATACTTGCTGCCGGATCCCGAGACGAGTTGGTTGCACGTCGGACGAGGAATGGCTTCTAAGGTGCCGGGTTGCTGAGCGATTGCGAGTCGGGACTGCCGTGGCTTAGGGCTGGTCCATTAGGACTTTGAGGGCGGCTAGGGCCTTCTCGTCGTCTCGTTTGAAGATCAGCGTCAGAAGGGGCACTGCGAACCGGGCGAGGCCGCCCACGTGGAAATCTACATTGCTGGTGAGTCGACAGGTGCCGGCGCCTGTGGGCTCTACCAGATAGGAAGCGACACCGGTCATCTTGCCCGATGGGATCTCGAAGGCGACGAAGCGGCCAGGCTCGTAGGCGATGAAGCGGTTGCGGGCGACGACTTTCATTCCCGCGAATCGCCGCGTGAACTCATGTTCAGTGCCAACGCGGAGAGGACCCGGCGTGATGCGCTTAATATCGTCGATGCCGTTCTGCCATCGGGTCGCGTTCGTGTGGTCTGCAACGAAGTCGAAGACCTTTGAGGCCGGAGCCTGCAACTCGGTGCGCATCTCCAGCTGGAGCCGATTCATGACGTCCTTTCCAAGGCGCGGACGCACGCCATGGCGTGCAAGTCCGGTTGATTGCAACGGGACGAGCGAATCCGCGGCTGGTGCCACAGCCCTGTGTGGGATCGACGAGGCGAGGGCTAGAACAGTCACGAACGACGCGGCCAGGACGGCAACCCACGCGCCGCGGGGCTCCGTAAGAGCGAGTGCAGGGCCGGCGATTCCGGGCCCGGCCAGAGCGAGGGCGGCAAGGAGGGCTGCGCTGGTGATGCCACAGGCCAGCCTGCTCCAAAGCGGACCCCGGCGCGATACAGCGTAGCCTCCACCGACTGCCATCAGAGCCACTGCGATCGCTCCTCCGCCAAGGCCCTGAGTTAGAAGGGCAGGAACCGCGCCGGGGAGGAGCATTGGAGCTATGGCAAACGCCAATGGTGCCAGAGCCAGCCAGCGCCAATGCTGTCGTCCGCCGGTCCGTCGGAGGGCTTCCGCCCAGCCTAGAAGTCCACCGGCAACGGCACCGGGAAAAATGAGTGCGCCGAATGTTCCCCACCAATCGAAAGTGGATGCCGGACCGGCGAGCTCCACCATGTATCCGCGGAAACCGGCGGCCCAGGCAATCCCGCAGGTCGTGCCCAGTGCGGTGAGAGTCACCGCTTGTCTGCCAAGGAAATGGCTGTTCATGATGGCCTCGTTAGCTACGGTGCCAGAGAGGGCGAGAAAGGATGTTGGGTCGACTGCCGGTGAGGACGGTCTGGGGGTTCTGGGTTTCCACGACACGGCTCTAATCTTGAAGCAAACTAGAGTGCTGCTCTAGTGAGATACTCTAAATATGGACCCGGACACACTGCACGTCAAGAGCACTCGCAGGCAGAAATCGGAAGCCACTCGGCGCAAGATCATAACGGCGGCGCACCAGGAATTTATCGCCCGAGGATTCCACGGGGCCACCATGGCCGGCATTGCCGCCCGTGCCGGAGTAGCTTCGCAAACCGTGTACTTCGTGTTCCACACCAAACCCGAGCTCATCAGTGCCGTAATTGACTCCGCCGTCCTGGGCGAAGGTGATCCCCGCCCACCGCAGGCCCAACCGTGGTGGACATCGATGATGCAGGAACCCGACGCTGCTGAGGCATTGCGGATCTTCATTCGTGGAGCAGGCCCCTTATTTGCGCGCGCGTCGGCTATCTCGGAAGTTCTTCGCGCAGCCGCCCTGACCGATAACGAGGTGCGCCGAACGCACCAACACCATGAAAACCTTCGCAGGGACGGGTTCGGACAGGTCTTGGAGATACTGGCGGAAAAGGGGCCGCTCCGTGCTGATCGGCCCATCGATCAGCTCACCGAGGCGTTCATGACTGTCTACGGTGACAGCACGTACCACCAGCTCGCTGTTGAGCGCGGCTGGAGCCACGACCAGATCATGGCATGGCTCTGCGACGTCCTTCCAGACATGTTGCTCACTTAAAAGAGTCCCCACCTACCCGCCGCCCTCCCAGCGAACTACAAGCTTAGTGTGGACATAATGCGATCGGAGCTTCGGTCAACCGCTATTTGACCGGGGCTTCGCCAATTCGGGGACCAAGCAACTAATGCCAGGGTCTGCTGCTGTCGCTACCCGGCGGAGCCGTCCCATGACTGGCCAAACAGGAGCGCACGACGGTGCGACAAGCGGGCTACCTGCCCATATCATCATGGCCAGGCGCTCTGCGCTGGCGATCCGTGCCCCCAAGCTCTGAATCCACGACTATAAGTGCATATCCAAAATGCTGGATACTGCCTTATAGTTCTTGATATGGAAAGTGCTTTGAATCCGTATTCGCCCGGTTCGGGGCGACGGCCCTTTGAGCTGGTTGGGCGCCAGAGTGAGATCGATGCCTTCGATCTGCTGCTGGCCAAGACCCGGCAGCGACGGCCCGACCGGGGGATCGTCCTGCATGGGCTTCGCGGGGTGGGAAAAACGGTGCTGCTGAACGAGTTTCGTCGGCAGGCCGAACACGCAGAATTCATGGTGGTTTTCCTGGAGGGCAGGGACGCTGAGGGAGGGCCGGAAGCCGTTCGGGCCAAGCTCGCCCGGAGCTTGCTGCAGGCAGGGCGGAAGCTGAACCGCCGCGGTGCGGGGGAACGGCTCGTGGCGGCGCTTGGCAGCATCGCCTCCTTCTCCGCGAAACTCGGCGTGACCGGCATCGATATCGGGGTCAACCTCAACCACGGCCGCGCCGATTCCGGGTCGATCGAAGTGGACCTGGAAGAACTGATTGAGGATCTCTGCCTGGCGCTGGCGGAGAAGCGTTCGGGCCTGATCTTCATCATCGATGAGATGCAGGACCTGGACGAGGGACTCATCGCCGCTCTCCTCAGCGCCCAGCACCTGGCCGGCCAACGCGAATGGCCTTTCTACATCGCGGGCGCAGGGCTGCCCAATCTGCCCTCGGTACTCAGCGAAGCGCGCTCCTACGCCGAAAGGATCTTCAACTACCGCAGCATCGGAGCTCTGTCGAGGGAAGCCGCCGAGGCAGCCCTGGTCGTCCCGGCCCGAAGGTTTGGGGCATCGTTCGTACCCGAAGCCCAAGACCTCCTCCTGAGCGCCTCGGGCGCGTACCCGTACTTCCTGCAGGAGTACGGCTACGCGGCCTGGGAAACAGCACCGGAAAAGACCGTGACCTTCGACGACGCCAAAATTGCGGTGGAAATCGGCCGCGCGCAACTGGATCAAGGGTTCTTCCCGTCACGCTGGAAACGGGCCTCGAAGGCTGAGAAGGATTTCCTCCGCCTGATGGCGATCGACGGTGATGAAGGATCCAGCACCGCTGAACTTGCCGAACGGGCGCACAAGAAGCAAAGCTCCATGACCATGACCCGCGCATCCTTGATCGACAAGGGGATCATCTACGCACCAGCACTCGGTGTCGTAGCGTTCACCGTGCCGGGCATGGCTGACTACGTCAAACGCCTCCATGAATAAGACGAGCGCAGGAACCGGGACCATTGCAGGTGGGAGGTTGCGGTGGGGAATTCTCCTGGCTGTTACCGCGCTGGTCCTTGCCGGGGCCGGGATCTACGCGGTGGGAGCGTACCAGCGCTTCGAGGAGAGCCGCAGGGCGGCCTCATCGGTAGAGGTCACGGCAGGCCAGCCCCTCCCGGGGGTCCCTTTCGTTCTTTTCAGGAACACAGCCGATGGGCAGGGGTATGGCAATGCGGCCACGGTGCCTCTTTCTGCCCCTGGCGGCACGCGTGCCGTCAGTGACCAGGCCTGCGACCGGGTCTATGCCGCTGCCGCCACGGTGGTCTGTCTCAGATCCAACCGTGGTTTGGTGACTACTCACGAAACATCTGTCCTGAACCGGGAATGGCAGCAGGAGCGTTCGTGGCCTGTGCCCGGCATTCCGAGCCGGGCGCGTGTCAGTGCGGACGGGTCCCTGATCGCCACCACGGTGTTTGTCTCCGGCCACTCCTACACTCAAGCGGGGTTCTCCACAGCAACCGAGATCACGTTGCCCGGCGGCGGTACAGGAAACCTCGAAGACTTCGCACTCATCGTGAACGGCGAACGGCTGCTGGCCAGTGACAGGAACATCTGGGGTGTGACGTTCGCACCCGGCCGGAGTGATGTCTTTTACGCCACGGCCGCGTCGTCAGGGCGGATCTGGCTGGTCCAGGGGAGTATCGAGGCCAGGACGCTGACGGCCATCCACGACAACGTTGAGTGCCCGTCGGTGTCGCCGGACGGCACCAGGATCGCGTATAAGAAGAACGTCGGCGGGCCCTTGGCCGCGCATTGGAACGTGGCGCTGCTTGACCTTGCAACCGGCACCGAAACGGTGCTTTCGGAGAAACGCAGCGTCGATGACCAGATTGAGTGGCTGGATGATCAGACCCTGCTGTATGGTCTCGCGGACGACACCACAGAAGGCGACAGCAACATCTGGAAACTGCCAACCGATCCCGCCTCCCAACCGAGCCTGTTCATCGAGCACGCGTGGTCGCCGAGTGTGGTCCGCTGACGTCCGGCCCGGAAACCGGGGGAGCGGACGGACGTCAGCAGTCTGAATGTCCTTCCACGCCTCAGCAGGTTCCCAGCAGGCCGCACAGCAGGCCGCCGGACTGAGTGGGGCTCGGCGAGGGGCTGGGTGACGGGCTGGCGGTCGGACTTGGGGAGGGAGTCGCTGTCGCCGTTGCGGATGGGGCCGGCATTGCGGTCGGGGTAGGCGTGGGCGTTTGGCCGGGCGTCGCCTGTGCCTGTGCCGGTGCCGCTGCCGAGTAGAGGACGTCGACGAAGTAGTTCGTGGAGTTCCACGAGTTCGTGGGTGCAGCACCGCCGGAACCGTACAGGTAGCGGCCGTTGTTGGGCCCGGCGGCGGTGAACACGCCGCTGGCCCAGGTTTGGGAGAAGAACGCAGGCGTGTAGGCGTAGCGGCCGTTGGGCGCCAGATAGGACACGACGTACGTTTCCCCCGGAACTACGGCTACCGGGGAGGACAGCATCGCGGTTTGCCAGCCGTTCGCTGTTTCATTCGCGAAGGTCACTTGGGCCAGCCGCGTTCCCGCGGCGTTCCACAGGGAGCCAACATGGGTTCCGGTGTTTCCGGTTCCCTTGTAGAACCGGATGCCGGTGACATTGCCGGCTTCGGAGACCGTGAACGCCGTCCCCAGTTCAACCGATGACGCATCATCGGAGGCCGCTGTCTGGGGTTGGAGTTCCCCGAAGATGGAGACTTGGACAGCATCAGGGTCGGCAGTGGTGAATTGCCAGGTCGTGGTCGGCAGCGTCTGGCCCTGACGGGATTCGACGTTGCTGACGGTGACGGAGATGGCGGTGGTGCCCGGCAGGACGGCCGCCGGGGTGAACGTCAGGGTGCGGCCGTCGGCGGACAGGGCAGCACTGCCGTCAACAGGTGCCCCGTTCGCTCCCAGCGTGAACGAGGCACCCGGCTTGATGGCGGAGGAGAGCGTCAGCGCTGGTTTGACATCAACAGGGACTCCCGTGGCGTCCGGCGCAGGGGACCGGTCGGTTATCGTCAGCGGCGGCACGGCGGCCATGAAGACCAGGTCCACCAGGTAACTCGCCATCGAGGCCGTGCCGGGGAAGTCTGCGCTGTAGCTGAACGCGCCGGAATCCGGGGCCGTGCGCAGCGGCCCGCTGGCGAATCCGTCCCCGAAACCAGCCGGAGTGTAGGAGTAGGTTCCGGCGGGAGCTTTGTACGCCACGACGTATTCGGTGTTGGCTGTGATGTCGACCGGTTGGCTGAACGTTGCTGTCTGCCAGCCAACACTGGTTTCGTTGGTGAAGGTGACGGTGGCCAGAAGCTGCCCGCCGGCTGTGTACAGGGAGCCGGTGTGCGTGCCGGTGTTCCCGGCGGCCTTGTAGAACCGTACGCCGGTGACCTGGCCGGCGGTGTCGCTGGCGAACCGGACCCCCAGGGTCAGGGGCATGCCGTCGTTGACCTCCGCGACGGTGGGCGATACGGAGTCCTGATACAGCGTGCAGGGGCACGTCCCGGGCGTCCTCGGGGCAGGGACTGTGGCAAACGTCCAGGAAGCGTTGCTCAGTGGTTGCCGGGACACAGCGGTTGCCGTGACGGTGGCTGTGTACGACGTCCCGGCCGCCAGCGGCGCCGCCGGGCTGAACGTGACCTTCCTCGTCTGAGGGTCGTAGCTGGTGGACCCGGGAACGGTTGTACCGGTAGCGGCTTTTACCGTCAGGTTGACGCTGGATGCCTCAGCCGGTTCGGACAGTACCGCACTGACCTGGCTGTCCAGCGGAACGCTGGACGCGCCCGGATGCGGGGACTGGCCCGTCGGGGTGAAGGCCGGTGGTGGGACCATCACGATGACATCGACCAGGTAGCTTGCTGTTGATCGTGATCCCGGAAAGTCGCCGCTGTACGTGTAGGCGCCCGCATCCGGGCCAGCCCGCAACGGACCAACGCTCATGCCCGAACCGAATCCATTGGCCGTAGCAGAATAGGCGCCGGTCAGTGACTTGTAGGACACGATGTAGTCCGTGTTCGCAGCCATCTGGACCGGTTGGCTGAACATCGCTGTCTGCCACCCCGAGGCGCTCTCATTGGTGAACGCCACCGTGGCCAGTTGCTGCCCGGCCGCCGTGTAGAGGGCACCGTTGTGGGTGCCGGTGTTTCCGGCCGATTTGTAGAAGCGCATGCCTACTACTTCACCGGCGGAAACGCTGGAGAACCGTACGCCCAGCGTCAAGGGAACGCCGTCCTGAATCTGAGCGATGCCCGGCGTGACGGAGTCGTCAAAGAGGCTGCACGGGCAAGATCCCGGAACGGGCACTGTTGCCCCTGTTGTGAATGCCCAGGTCCCGCCTGCTGTCACCGGACCACCGAGGGTGTCTGTTCCGGCGAGCGTTGCGGTGTACTGGGTGCTGAACGTCAGTGCGTTGTTCGGGGTGAAGGTTGCCCGCCGGGTGGGTGGATCGTATGCCGTCGTGCCGCTGACAGGGCCGTCGGGGGACTGCAGGGCAAGCTGGACGCTGGAGGCGGTGACGGGTTTGGAAAACACGGCACTGACCTTGGTGTCCACCGAAACGCTGGACGAGGACGGGAACGGCGTGTGCCCGGAGACCGTCATGGGGCTGCTGTCCACCGTGCTGAACAGGGCATCGGTGAAGTAGTTGCCGCCGTTATAGCTCGACGTCGGGAATCCGGATGAGGTGGTATAGACACCGGCCGGCTCGGCCCCGAAACCCCCGGCCACCTTCAACGGGGCGTCCGTGGCGCCAAAGCTCGCCCACTGGAAATTCTGGATCGAGTACCGGCCGTTCGGCGCCCAGTAGGACACCGTATACTTCTGGCCCGCTGCGACGGGAACGGCCTGGCTGAACAGCACGGACTGCCACCCGGAGGGGGTCTCGTTCGTGAACGTCGCCGTGGCCAGACGCTCCCCGGTGGAGCTCCACAGGGACCCGGTGTGGATACCGGTGTTGGCCGCGCTCTTGTAGAAGCGGACACCGGTGATGAACCCGTCCACCGACGGCGTGAAGCGCATCCCCATCTCGTACGCGCCGCCGTCGCCCGAGTCCGCGACAGCGGGAACGGTTTGACCGAAGACGCTGTAAGGGCCGCTGAGGGCCAGGTTCCTGGTGGCGGCCGCGCCGATGTTGGCGCTGTCATCAATGGCCCGGGCCTGGATGGTTGCCGTAGCCAGACCCTTCTGGATGTACGTGTACGTCCAGTTCTGCTTGCCTTGGGCGGGGTGCCACGTGGCGCCGCCGTCGGTGGAGACCTCGACGCCCGCCACAACACCGCCGGTGTCGGCCGCGGTTCCGGTGACGGTGATGCTGGTCCCGTGCGGCACGGTCGCCCCGTCGGCGGGGGCCGTGATCGCTGCGGTGGGCGCGGTCCTGTCCGTGCTCGGGACGGCGGCAACCAGCCCGGCGGCCCGGGTGGCGGGTTGGGCGCCCATGTCGGCCAAGAGGTTGACCTGGGCCTGCCGCATCCTCGGGTCGGCTGGTGCGCCGTCGCCGTCGTGCACCTCGTCCAGGCCCCAGGTCCACTGGACGCTGCCGGCAGAGAACACCAGCGCGCCGCTGGCGGCACGGTAAAGGGTCACATGATGGGTTGTGGTCCCGGGAAGGACGGTGTTGCCGAAGTCCTGAAGGTACTGGGGCACCTCCCCGACGGTGGTGGACAACCGGACCAGACCCGGTGGGCGGAACCCGTTGTCGAGGTCTTCGTCGGACTCATATCCGACCGTGTGCGGCGCCAGCGCCGCCGAGGAACCGGCCGGCAGCGAGGCCAGAGACGTGTTCCGCCACAGCCTGGTCTTGCCTTCCTGCGAATCGACGGTCACCGGCAAATCGGAGTAGTTGGACATGTAAATGGTTCCGGTCAGCCCGTTTTCGGGCAGCCCGCCGCCGTTGGCCTGGGCAGCGAAGCGCGGGTCACGCCAGGTGCCGGTCCATTCGGGGCTGGGGTCGATCTTTTCGTTGGCCCAGGTTTCCTTGTAGGAGGTCAGGGTCCGGCCAGCCGTACCGTCCACGGGGGAAGGCTCGAAGCGGGTGCGCCAGTACCCCTCATTACCTGAAAGGAACTGCAGGTTCACCCCGGCATCGCGGGCGGCGGTGATGTTCGCCCGTTGCTGGCCCGACCAGTATTCGTCATGCCCGACCGAGAGGAAGACCCTGTGGTTGAGCAACTGGGCCCCGCTCCGGTCGGTGTCGAGGCCGCTGATGTAGCTGACGTCATAGCCGTTCTGTTCCAGGAACCGCACCATCGGGTATTCGTTGGCGAAGAAGAAATCCCGGCCGTCCGGCCCGCCCCGGGTTGCCACCGGGCGGTTGTAGCTGACCTTGTACGCCCGGCCGTTCACGCCCTGATAAAAGTCCGAGCCCCCGTAGGAGTTATACGCCTGCCAGGACGGATCCGAAGTCTGGAAAACAACGTCCGAACGGCTGCCGTCAGCGCGCACAATGAAGGTGATGTGGCTTTGCCCGCCCGTGTCCGGCCTGGTCAGGAGCGCGACGTAGACACCGGAGACGGCCGTGGCCGGCACCTGCCACGTAGCCGACACCGCCCACGTGCCGCAGTCATACAATCCCGTGCTGAGGTCGTTCAGGCACTGGGGCTGGTTTTGGCGTAAGGCAGACGGGGTCACGTCGGCAACCTTGCGGGCACCGTCGCCGCCGTACCAGCCGGTGCGGTAGATCGCGATGGTGTAGCTGGGTGCGGGTGTGTCGATCTTGAAACGGACCGGCTGCCCGGCGTTGACGCTGATCTCGGTGGAGAACCCCTGGATGCTGTCATCGCCCGGGCCGGAAATGTCCCACTCCGAGGCCGGGTTGCCGGGCTTGGAGTTCTCGCACACCACCGGATTGACCACAGGATCACACGGACCTGCCGCGAAAGCCGCCGGAACCGTGAACGGAAGCAAAGCGGCAACCAGCATCAGGACCAAGGGCACGACCAAACGCTTCAGGACTGGCTGCGGGGTGGCTGAAGGACCGGACATAGGAACTCCTGGAGTGGACACGCCTGTTGCGAGATGAGGCCGCACTGTCCGCGCGGTCCCTGCTTGCCGCTCCCCAGCCAGGGTCAAACCAAGATCTTCAGTTATGAACACTCAGGTACTGTGCTTGGCTCGTCGTTCCGGAAGAACTGGACCGGATCCGACGTCAGAGCTAATCCAAGCCCAACGACGGATCATCGGAGCGAATCCGCCAAGTAACCCTTGGGACGCAGTGTAAAGGTCCGCCCGGCCGCCTCACAAGGCCTCCCCGAACAAACCCACACGCTGAGGTACTCCCAGGCCCGGCATCCGAGTCGAAACCGGCCATGACTCCACCCAACCATCGTCCTTTGCCACTCGCGGGGGAGCGAACCATCCGCGGGGCATTTCGTGCAGATCTTCCGGTTTTCTCGCTGCTGCCGCGACCCGGGGATCACCCGCCAGAACATATGAAAGTATGTTCATATATTGTTTTGCGGTTGAACCGCAGCACCCATTCTCTGAGGAGCCACGTAACCTGATGATTTCCCATACCGACTCGAGCCTGCCCGCGGCACCGGCGGAGGCCGCCAGGATGCCGATTGGAGCCCGTCGCCTCGTGCTCATCGGAGGGCTCTGCATTCCCGTAGGTCTGGTTGCCGGCCCGTACCTTTTCGGACTGCAGCTGGTGGCAGTTGCGGGGGCCGTCGCGGTGGCTGTGGCCTTGTCCTATCGGCGGGGGCCGGTATGGTTTTCCCGCTGGTCCTGGCTGGCAGCGGCAGCCGGTGCGCTCTGGCTGATCGCCACGGTCGGGTACTGGCTGAGCATCATGGCTGCCGTGGACGGTACCTCGGCGCCGTCCAGCCTACCGACGGTGTTGTTCTATGTAGGTTTGGCAGCCCTGGGAGTCATGGCTGTGGGTACCATCGCGGGCTGGATCTCACGCTTCCTGGCCGATCGGCACGCCCACGCCCCGGCCGCAGGGCAGTAGCACATCCGCCCCTGGGCCCGGGGATCAGTTCCCCGGAGCCCAGAGACGGGTGTCCTCAGATTTCGTGCGGTTCGCTAAGCTCCCGCGCCCTTATCCCTGCGCCTGCGGATGATGAAGAAGGCAGCGGCGACAACCGCAAGGATGGCCGCGGCAATGCCTACGGCTACGGGAGCGTTGCTGTCGTCGGGTTTGATCTGCTCCGGTGCCGTTTGGGCCGCCGGCGCAGGGGTGCTGGTGGCCGTTTCCGCGGCCGTGGTCGGCGCCGTCGATGGTGTGGCGGCAACGGCCTGGGCAGGATCCTGGACGGTGAAGGAGTAGTTGCCTTCGATGGGGTGCCCATCGGAGGAAACCGTGCGCCAGAGGACCTTGTAGACGCCATTGGCTCCTGCAGTGATGGCTGTGGAAATGGTCGGGCCCTCCACGGTGACCTTGCCGTCACTGAGGGTCTTGCCCGTCTCATCGGTGACGGTGATGACGCTCAGGTTCAGCTGCTCTGTGTCCAGAGGAGGCTCCGAGAGCGTCAGGGACACGCTGCCGGGGGCTGCGGTGACCGTGGTGTCCTTCGCCGGCACGGTGGATTCCAAGGCGTCGTGGGCCAGCGCCGGCGTGGCGGCGAAAGCCGGGATGAGGAAGGCAGCGGCGATAGCCAGCCGGAGGCGGAGGCGTCGGGGATTATGGGGTTTCATGATGGATTCTGCAATTCTGCTGGAGCTAAAAAAGGGGACCGGGCAGTGGCCGGGACGTCCTGAAACACATGCTCAGTACGTGCCGGCGAACGCGCACAGCGGAGGTCCCCGCACGGGCGGTCGGAGCAGAACCTTCCACCGCAGAGAGAGGGTCTCGGCCGCAATGAGCGGAACATAACGGCACCCCGGGATTGCAGACGGTTCAAGCGTTTCCACCAAGGGCCGCAGCCAGCCCGCCAAGGCCCACAGTGCGGATTCCCCCCGCGCCATCAGAACAGCGGTAACGAGAACCGCGGCCACGTGCATGCCGAGCATTCCGAGGCTGGCATCTGCGCTCAGGTGGTCATGCGGCGCCCCCGCGGCGACGCTTCCCGTGCCGCCGGGCAATCCACCGTGGTGGGCGACGGCGGGTGTGGGCGTCCCGGGTCCGGACAACGCCGAGAAGGCCAGGTGCAGCGTCGCCTGACCAATGCCAAGATATGCGGCCAGGGCGGGGGCCGTCATTTTCCGGCCCGCCAACATTACTGCCGACAGCGCAACGACAGCTGCCAGAGCGGTCATCACCGGAAAGGCCGGGAGTTCACCGCCGGCCAGGACATGCGCTGCGACCGCCAATGTCAGGACCGTCACCGCAACCGCAGTGGCTCTGGGGATGCGGAATGGTGCACGCGCAGAAGTCATCGCGCACCACTCCTTTCGGGGAAACTATTTGTTCTACGTTATGTAGAATGCCGATGTTGGGGCAATAATGCCCGGTACACCTGTGCTGCTGGCCTCTATTTTGCGGCGTCTGCGAGCAGCTGCCGGAATTGTTCTTCGGTTTGCAAGGTCAACATTTCGCCGTTGAGGAAGAACGTCGGAGTTCCCTTGACCCCGAGAGCGGTGCCGTCGGCGATGTCTTTCTTGATCCGTTCCTTGGTCTTGTCATCGGCCACGGCGGCGTCATAGGCTGCCAGGTCCAGTCCGAGATCCTGGGCGAAGGTGCGGAACAGCGGCGCCTGGGACTCGGTCTTCTCGCCCCACTGCGGCTGGGTTTCGAACATCTTGGCATACATTTGCTCGTATTTGCCCTGCTGGGCGGCGGCTTCCACAGCGAGGGCTGCGGTGGCTGAGTTACGGTGCGCCGGCAAGGGGAAGTAGCGGTTGACGAAGGTGATCCGGTCACCGAATTCCTTCTTCAGTTCCTCCACCAACGGCTGTGCGGCAAGGCACGCTTCGCATTCGAAGTCCAGGAATTCCACCAGCTGGGCTTTTTCCGTGGTTGGAGAGGTGACGCGGTGGCTGTCGTCGCGGACCAGTTGGGCTTCTGCGGCGGCAGCCGGCGTCTGGGCGGCCGGGGCGGGCTTGTTCAGCGTGAACACTGTGTACCAGATCACCCCGACGGCGACGAGGACGGCCAGCAGGACCCAGATGAAGACCCTGGCTTTCTTGGCGGTGTCCATGGGAGGGGGAGGGGTTTTGGTTTGTGTCATCAGTGGTGGATGCTTTCCTGGTCGCGGTGGGAGGCGGGTTCGATCTGGAAGGTGGAGTGTTCGACGCTGATGTCGAAGTGCTGGGCCACGCAGTCCTGCAGGTCCGCCAGAATGCTGGCGGCATGCCCGTCGGTCATGCAGTTGTCCTCGACGGTGACGTGGGCGGACAGGACCGGGGTTCCGGAGGCCACGAGGGAGGCATGAAGGTCGTGTACGTCGATGACGTGGGGCAGGGCCAGGATGTGCTCCCGCACCTTGGCCAGGTCCAGGCCTTTGGGCGTGGATTCCATGAGCACGTTCACGGTGTCGCGGAGAAGTTTGAGGGTGCGCGGGATGATCAGCACGCCGATCAGCAAGGACACCAGGGCGTCAGCCTGAAGCCATCCGGTCAGAGCAATGATGATGGCGGCGGCGATGACGGCGACGGACCCGAGGGCGTCGTTGAGGACCTCCAGGAAGGCTGCCTTCATGTTGAAGTTGTGGTTCCGCCCGGAGGCCAGGATTATCAGGCCGATGGCATTGCCGGCCAGACCGATGATGCCGAACCAGAGCATGGTGGATTCGCCGATTTCCGGGGGCTCGAAGAGCCGTCGGATGCCTTCGACGATGACGAAACCGCCGACAGCCAGCAGCAGCGCGGCCTGCCCGGCGGCGGCAATGATTTCGGCGCGCTTGTAACCCCAGGTGCGCTTCAGTGTGGCCGGTTTCAACGCCAGGGACGCGGCAATGAGGGCGATCAGCAGCCCGGCCGAGTCGGTGAACATGTGGCCGGCGTCGGCCAGCAGCGCCAGGCTGCCGGTCAGCGCGGAGCCGATGATCTCGGCAATCATCACCGTGAAGGTGATGGCAAAAACGGCGATGAGTTTGCCGCGCCGGGAGGTTGCCTCGGCGGCGTGGTCGTGCTCGTGACCGCTCATGAGTGGACCTCCAGAACGTCGGCGGAAACGGGGCCGGTGGTGGTGTCCTGGTCGCATTCGGGTTCGGCGCAGCCGCAGATGGTGTCCACGGTCAGGATGGTGCCCAGCAGGTCATCCAGCGCGTGGGCCAGTTTCGCGTCGGCGAGTTCGTAGCGGACCCGGCGCCCTGCCGGCTCCGCGGCGACCAGGCCGCAGTCCCGCAGGCAGGCCAGATGGTTGGAGAGGATCTGGCGGCTGACCCCGATGCTCTCAGCCAGATCCGAGGGGAACGCCGGACCGTCCTTGAGCTGCAGCAGGACCGCGGCCCTGGTCGGGTCCGCGAGGGCTTTCCCGAACCGGGCCAACACGTCAATCGTGGAAAGTATGCGCATACCCGTTATGTTACAGAATTTCTTGGATTCAGGAAGTTCTGTACTGATTCTTTTCCACGCTTTGCCCTGACTAGCCGTTGCTGTCATGGCCCCGGTTCCTGGTGTCGCGTTCCTCCAGTTGGGCGAGCATGGCATTGTAGGCGTCCAGGTCCGCATCGTTGGTGCGGATAGCCGCCCTGTCACTGCGCCGCATTTCGCGGGCGTCCGAACGTGACCACATGACGGCCACGCCAATGGCAATCAGCAAGGTCGGGACTTCGCCGATGCCCCAGGTAATCGCACCGGCCATCTGCTGGTCCTCCAAGGGCGGGGCGCCCCATTCACGGCCCAATTCGGTGAACCACTCGGGTTGGATCAGGGTGGTTGACCCCATCAGCGTGACGCCGAAGAAGGCGTGGAAGGCCATCGTGGCCAGCAGCAGCAGCAGCCGGAGCGGGTAGGGTGCGCGGCGCGGGACGGGGTCGGTGCCGATCATCGACAGGACGAACAGGTAGCCGGTAATCACGAAGTGGACCGTCATGAGTTCGTGCCCGACGTGCTCCCTAAGTGCGAAGCCGAAGGCGTCGGAGTAGTAGAACAGGACGATGGATCCGGCGAAATTGGCGGCGACGAACAAGGGGTGGGTCACGATGGCCGCCACCCGGGAATGGATCAGGGCCATGAGCCACTCGCGTGGTCCGCGGGACCCGTCGCGGCGGGGTGTCAGTGTCCGCAGTGCCAGGGTGACCGGGGCTCCGAGGACGAGGAAGACCGGAACGACCATGGTCAGGGCCATGTGGTCGAGCATGTGGGCGCTGAACAGGATCCGCCCATACACGGACGGCCCGCCCGAGGTGAAGAACACCAGCGCTGCCAGGCCCACGAGCCAGGCTACGCTGCGGATCCACGGCCAGCTGTCCCCGCGGCGGCGCAGACGCTGCGCCGCGCGCAGATAGAGGTACGCGGCGAACACGGCGAAGGCGATCCAGAGCCAGTCCGGCCGCCAGATGGTGAACCAGCGTTCGGGTGTCAGTTCCGGTGGCAGGAGGTATCCGGTGAGAATCTCCGCGGGCGTCAGGGCCGGCCGGATGTCTTCCCCGGCCGGTGGCGGGGTCCGGCTCAGGGCGGCGGCGAGCCCGCTGACGGCGCCCATGATCAGCAGTTCCACCACAATGAAGCGCCACAGCAACCGGTTGGCTTGGCCGGTCCGGTTCTTCACGCTGAGGGCGGGAATAAGCCTTTTCCGGTGCAGGTATCCGATGGCCCCCAAGGCGATGGCCGCCGTCGTCTTCGCGATGAGCAGAACCCCGTAGGGGGAGGCAATGCCGGCCGGCAGCTCGATGCGGATGGCGGCATTGATGATTCCCGAAGCCACGACGAGGACAAAGGCGAAGCCGGCCAGGGTGGAAAACCGTTTGAGGACTTCTGCGGTGTCTTTGCCGAAGGCCGTCCCGCCCACGGCCAGTGCGATCAGGCCGCCCAGCCATAGGCACACCCCGACCAGGTGCAGACCCAAGGAGTTGATGGCCTGCTCGTGATCGTTGCCGCCGGCGGCGTGGCCGATCAGCACCACCGGCACCAGACCGCCCACCGCGAGCAGGGCTGCGGCGGCCAGCCCGGCGCTGGAGCGCACGCCAAAGGTCAGGGTGGCAACGACCGCGGCGATGATGACGACCCACAGCCAGGCCGCGCCGTTGGGAAGCTCAGTGATGTAGGAGACGATCTGGGCCGCGAACTCGCGGCTGCCCGAAACCGGCACCCCGGCAATATCGGCGAAGCTGAACACCAGCACCGCCCCGGCCGAAAGAGTCCAGACCAGGCTCGCCACCGAGGCCAGCACCATGATCCGGCTGAACGCCGGATGCTCATCAGCGGCCGCGATCTCCGCCGCGGATAGGTCCGCCGTGCGGGACCCGGATCCGCGGCCCTTGCGGCCCCGCAGTACCGGCGGCACGATGAAGGCCGCGAAGAACAGGGCGCCGATGGTGGCCGCAGCTGCTACGTTCTGCACTGTCTGGGCCACGCCGTAGCCCCACCGGACCAAAGCGCCGGGATCCCGGGTTTCCGCCGGCAAGGTCCCCCTGCCGTAGGCCGTCGCCACCAGGACCACGATCACGGCGATCACGCCGGCCGCGGCCAGCCACCGCAATTTCGGCGAGGTGGTTGGGCTGCCGCTGGCAGCGGGGGCTTTCAAAGCCACAATGGTTCCTTAACGCTGGTCCCGTACCTGCCCCTCCATGGCCTGGGAGTCAGGCGGCGCCGATGCAGTCCGGCGCCATTCAAGATTATCTGTAGAGTTGTTCAGACGTTAATCGGTGGCCGACGGACACCTTCCGATCCAGGCAGTACGGCCTGGTCAGGCACGGACCGCACGTCAGAAGGCAAATGCGACGCATTAGCAGGTAGAGGTAGTCTTAATGAATGACCGGAACAGCACAGGCAACGCCGACGCCCAGCCAGCCGGGCAGCGACTGCGCCGTTCGGCTGGTCGATGCCGAAAAGGTCGAGGCCGTCCGGTCCCGAATGCCAGCGGACACGGACGTGACGGATCTCGCGGTGATTTTCGGGCTGCTCTCGGACCCGGGACGGGTCAGGATCCTCATCGCGCTGCTCGAAGGGGAGATGTGTGTGTGCGATTTGGCCGCCACCACAGGGTTGAGCGAATCCGGTGTTTCCCATGCGCTGCGCCTGCTGCGCGGCCCGCGGGTGGTGCAGGTCCGTCGGGCCGGCCGGATGGCCTACTATTCATTGGCCGACTCGCACGTGCGCATGCTGCTCGATCTAGGTCTCACGCACGTCGGACACGCCGGTCTGGACCGCCTGAAAATGGTCAGCAACAACTAACTTACGCCCCTGACCAGGCCGCCGTGGCCGGACGGGGTCACTGATATGGGTGAGCCTGGAGTAGAGGGCCCGGTATGGCTCCCCTCGTTGCCGCCTTCGCTGGGGGAGTATCTCGCACCGAACCTGCAGCCTGTTCCCCTGATCCCTGCCCTGACACTGCTGGCCGCGGTCCTCTACCTCGCCGGCGCGATCAGTCTCTGGCGGCAGGGCCGGCACTGGTCCCCGATACGCACCGCCTCGTTCCTGTTCGGCTGCCTGGCCATCATCGTCGTCATGGGAGCCGGAATTGAAGGGTACGGGCTGCGGATGTTCTCCATTTTCATGTTCCAGCAGCTGACCCTGATGATGGCTGTCCCGCCCCTGCTGGTCATAGGATCCCCCGGTACCTTGCTGCTGAGGGCGACCCCGCACAACCTGCTGGGCCGGCCGGTCCTAAAGCTTGCCCTCTGGGGCCTTCGGTCGCGTGCGGGCCGGTGGGCCATTCACCCGGCCTTCATGGTGCCGCTGTTCCTGCTCAGCTTCTACGGGGTCTATTTTTCCGGGCTCGCGGACCTGCTGCTGCCGAACTGGTATGGCCATGTGGGGCTGGAATTGTTGTTCCTGGCCGCGGGCATCCTCTTCACGGTGCCGCTGATTTCCGCTGACCCGCTGCCGAGCAGGCAGACACACTTCGGCCGGTTGTTGGACATCTTTGCCGAGATGCCGCTGCATGCCTTTTTCGGTGTCGTGATCATGATGGCCACCGCGCCCATGGTCAAGTTTTTCGCCGCGCCGCCGGAGAGCTGGAACGTGGACCCCATGCAGGACCAAGGACTGGCCGGCGGGCTGGCCTGGTCCTACGGGGAGCTGCCGGGAGTGCTGTTGTTGATGTTCATCCTGGTTCGCTGGCAACGGGACGAGGCCCGGGGCTGGGTCAAATCCGAACGCAAGGCTGCGGTAGCGGGGGACCCTGACCTGGACGCCTACAACGAATACCTGCAACAACTGGCCAACCGCCCGGTGCGCCGACGATGACATTACCTGACACTTCAACACCGGCCGCCGATCAGGCGCAGCACCCCGTATTGCCGGCATTGGGGCCCTGTGGGATGCTGCGCTGGGCCTGGCGGCAGCTGACCAGCATGCGAACGGCCCTGTTCCTGCTGCTCCTGCTCGCAGTGGCCGCCGTGCCGGGCTCGCTGTTCCCGCAACGATCAGCCAATCCCGCCCTCGTTACCCGGTACATCAAGGACAACCCGGCCTACGGGCCGGTCCTGGACGTGCTGCAGATGTTCGATGTCTACTCCTCCGTGTGGTTCTCAGCCATCTACATCCTGCTCTTCATCTCCCTGATCGGCTGTGTCGTTCCCAGGGCCCGCACCCACTACAAAGCCTTGCGCTCCCAGCCGCCACGTACCCCAAAACGGCTCTCCCGGCTGCCCGAGTATGGCACCTTGATCCTGCCCGCTGGGGACGGGATCACCGCGGCCGCCGCGATAGCGGACGCCGCGGACGTGCTGAGGAAGCGCGGCTACCGGGTCGAGGTCAGGGACCGGGATGGGCTGCGTCCCTCTCTGGGTGCCGAGCGTGGGTTTTTGAAGGAGGCCGGCAACCTGGTGTTCCACACCTCGCTGATCGGGGTGCTGGTGTGTGTGGCCATCGGCGGGATGTTCGGCTATCGGGGACAGAAGATCCTCATCGAAGGCGGCACTTTCGTCAATACCCTGGTCAGCTACGATGCCTTCACCCCGGGAATCAACTTCAACACCGCCTGGCTGGATCCTTTCGCCGTCACTTTGGAGAGCTTCGAGGTCCGTTTCGACAGGGAATCACGCCAGCAGTTCGGCCAGCCGATCGACTTCACCGCCGAGCTGAGCACCAAGGACGGAGCGGAGTCCCCGGCACGGGAACAGACCCTGAAAGTCAACGAACCAGTCTATTTCGGTGAAACCGGGGTGTTCTTGGTCGGCAACGGCTACGCCCCGGTCGTCACCGTCAAGGACGGCACCGGGAAAACCGCCTTCAGCGGTCCCGTGGTGTCCATCCCCAACGACGGGGTCTACACCTCTTCGGTGGTCCTCAAGGTCCCGGACGCCGCACCATCCCAGCTGGGCTTTGTCGGGTTCTTCCTGCCCTCGGCCATCAAGAACGACCAGGGCGTGTCCTACAGCTTCGACCCCGATCCCCTGAACCCGCAGCTGAGCCTGAACTCGTACTACGGGGACCTCGGGCTGGACACCGGAGCGCCGCAAAACGTGTACGTCCTGGACGTGGCCAAGCTGACCCAACTCAACGGCAGGGACCTTCCCGCCGGCGGCATCACGCTTCAACCCGGTGCAACGTACACGCTGCCCGAAGGCAAGGGAAGCATCAGCTTCGACGGGCTTAAACGCTACATCGGGGTGGATGTACGCAGTACCCCCGCCCAGGGCTGGGTGCTGGTATTTTCGCTGCTGGCCGTGGCAGGGCTCATGGTCTCCCTGTATGTGAACCGGCGCCGGGTATGGGTCCGCGCCGGCACCCACGTGGACGGCAGGACGATGGTCGAATACGGCCTTCTGGCCCGCGGAGAAGACCACCGCCTAGCCGCCGAGGCGACGGCGATCCGCGCACTGTTGGCACGGCAATGGCAGCTCCAGGAGGAACAGGATGGCGTATAGGTTCCTTCTGTCCTGGCGTTGGGCGGGTTGGCTGCTGCTGGCCGCATTATTCGCCGCGGCATGCATTGGGCTGGGGAACTGGCAGATGGAGCGCCGGAATCAGACCGTGACCGAAATCCGCAGGGTCCAGCAGAACTACGACAGAACCCCGGTGCCGTTCCAGGATGCCCGCGCCTCCTTTGACGTCGCCGACCCCGACGCGAAGTGGAGAACGGTTGTAGTGTCAGGGCGGTACCTTGCCGAGGACCAGAGAATCATCAGGAACCGACCCAACAATTCCGTTGCCGGATACGAGGTAGTGGTGCCGCTCCGGCTTGCTTCCGGTGAAACGATCGCAGTCAACCGGGGCTGGCTGCCGATCGGCAACACCCGGCCCGGGTACCCCGATGCCGTGCCCGCACCACCAGCGGGAGAAGTCTCGGCGGTCGTACGGATCAAACCCTCCGAGCCCGATCTGGGTCGTGACGCACCCGAGGGCCAGTTGGCCAGCATCGACCTGTCCTATTACGCGAGCCAGCTGGGGTACCCGTTGCTGGCAGGCAGCTACGGGGTCATGGCCTCGGAGTCCCCGCAGCCTGCCACAGTCCCGCAACCACTCGCCCCGCCGGCCGTCAAGGAAGGCTCGAACCTGTCCTACGCCCTGCAGTGGATCACCTTCGGCGTCTTGGCCTTCGTGGGTTTCGGGTACATGGCACGGCAGCAGGCCCGCATGCACCGTGAGGAACGGGACATGCCCGACGAATCCGCGGAGACCGCAAGCACCGCCCAGCAACCCCGTGCTCCCGCCCCGCGCAAACGCTCCCGCGTCGAGGAAGAAGACGCCCTGCTGGACTCGATGGGACTCTGACCAGGCACGGCAGGCCCGACGGGAGAGGGTGCCCCGGAACGGCTAGGGCATCCCCGGCCAGGCGGAGATCACCCGGTGTGCCGGGAACGATCCCATGGCCGGGATCGTTGACCCCTTAGCTGCAAATCTGAAGATACGGTCAAGCGTCTCAGAACAGCACCGAGCCGGGCGTCCCTGACCGAGGCCGACAACCCCTAAGTCACGAAATTGTAACGATGATGCTTTGCAGCTACTATTAATTCAGGTTTTTCTGTATTGAGACCCTTGATGCCCCGCGCTGGACCCCGCCGGGGGCATCAAACGACTATCCCTTTTTGACGGCGGGGGTGGAGGACCCAGAATCGGCAGCAAGCCTGCCTTGGGGTGAAGCCGTGATGTCGGTGGCCTGAAAGCCGCCGGGCACGGCCGGGCATTTTTCCTTGGCCCGAACCCGACAGCTAACTTCGCAGGCGAACCGAAAGGATCCCCCTTGCCTTCTGTACCCCCCCATGGCCGCCGCCGAAAACCAACCTCCGGATTCGCGCCCCGCACGGCCGTCTCGATGAAATCCCCCACTACCGGCCGTCACCGGCCCCTGCCAGAGGCAGAAGCGCGGGGGAGCCGGCGCAAACAGGTCACGGCCGCCGCTACGCTGAGCGTCGCCGCGCTGTTGACCGCAGCGCTCACTGCCGCCCATGCCGGGCCGGCCCCCACCAGCACAGCCCTCGCGGTGCAGGCATCGGGGACGGCAGCTGCCGGCGCGCCCGTCCAAGCCCCCGTGGGGGCTTCCATCAGTTATGAACGCCCGGCTGTCACCACACAGCAGGCACCGTTGCCGGTACCGGCCAAGACCCCCATAGCTGCTGCCGGCGCGGCCGCGCCGCCGCCCCCCGCCGCCGCCCCCGCCCCCCCCGCGACCCCGGCGGCCTCCCCGGCCGCGGCCGCGGCCCGGTTGGGGGCGCCGCTGGCCAGCATGTCGGTCACTTCTCCGTTCGGTATCCGCACCAGCCCGATCTCGGGCACCGGGGAGCTGCACACCGGCCTGGACCTCGTGGCAGCCTGCCAGGTAGCGGTGTTCGCCGCCGGAGCCGGGACCGTCGTGGAGGCCGGATGGTCCCCCTACGGTGGCGGGAACAGGATTGTGGTGGACCACGGCAACGGCCTGAAGAGCACCTACAACCACCTCGCCGCCATCGAAACTTCCGTGGGCGCGACCGTAACCGCCGGCCAGCGGCTGGCCGCGGCCGGAACCACCGGCAACTCCACCGGATGCCACCTGCACTTCGAGGTACTCCTGAACGGGCAGACCGTGAACCCGCAGGGATGGATGTAAGCCTCGCCCATCGCCTTGGTTGTCAGGGTCAGAGTCCTGATGTGCCCAGGAAGACGTGGCTGAAGGCGAAGAAGATGGTTGCGGTAACAGCCACGTAGAGCAGCGCGGTAATGATCCAGCCAAATTCGCCGACAACGCGGGCCGCGCCGGCGGGTACTTTGATGACTCCATGGGTGATGTTCCGGGCCGTGACCCAGACGAACAGGGGAATCATTGCCGCCCAGACAATCATGCAGAAGGGGCAGAGGATGTGGATCGAGTACAGGGCCTGGGACCATAGCCACACGACGAAGGCAAACCCCAGCGTGACACCGGCCTGCAGCCCGGCCCAGTACCAGCGGGCGAAAGTTGCCCCGGAAAGCAGCGCCATGCCCGTGGTGATGATGACGGCGAACGCCACGATCCCGATGAACATGTTGGGGAATCCGAAAACGGAACTCTGCCAGGTCTGCATGACCTGGCCGCAGGAAATCCAGGGATTGACGTCGCAGACGGTTTTGTAGCCTGGGTCTTTGAGTACCTCGAGTTTCTCCAGGACCAGGGCGCCGGAGGCGAGCCAGCCGATGACGCCGGTGATGACCAGGAGCCAGCCAAAGGGCTTGTCGCGGGTCATGCGGGGAATATCCGGCCCAAGCTGGGCTGCGACTGAGGCAGCGCCAGGGTCTGAGGTGGTCACGTTCGCGGCGGATTTCGCGGTGCTGGTCATGGCAGAAGTCCTTTAGGTGGTCTGGTGGCGGGCTTGGTATTCATGATCCCGCAGCTGCGGTAGTGATCAGTGCCTTCAAGGTTCCTTTTTGCGAGATCCCCAGGATCCGGGCACTGACGCGCCCTTCAGTGTCCAGGACCAGGGTGGTGGGCACTGCACGGGGCGGGACGTACTCGGTCATGGCGAGGAGGATGCCGCCGTCGCTGTCATCGAAGCTGGGGTAGTCGACCTTGAAGGTCCGTTCGAAGGCTTCGGCCGTCGCGGCGTCGTCGCGGACGTTGACGCCGTAGAACAAGACGCCTTGGTCTTTGAATTCGGTATGCAGGGCGGCCAAGTCCGGGGCCTCCGCCCGGCACGGAGCGCAGGCCGCGTACCAGAAATTGAGGACCACGACCTTGCCCGCCCAGTCCCGGGCAGCAACCTTCTCCCCACTGAACAGCCGGCCCTCCAGAGACACCCGGGCACCGCGTGAGGCGGGCGGGTATTCGTTGACCGACCCGTCGCCGGCGATGTAGTTTTTGTCGTCTCCGGCCTTGGCCTGCTGGGCCAGATCGTCCGGGGCTGCACAGCCGGCGAGGGCAAGTACTGCCGCGCCCATGCCCAGGATGGTGCGGCGGCCGGGGCGCCGCAGCGGTTCTGGTTGGTTGATCATGCTCTCAGTCCTTGCTTGTTGTGTCTGTGTGCGGGGTTGCGGTGGCTAGATGTACTGCCCGGGCAGTACAGCTAGACGGGCATCAGGAACGTCCCTGCCAGGTTCTGCAGCTGGTAGATCCATTGCACCCAGACCCCGGTAACCATCAGGATGCCCAGGAGGATGAGCATGACGGCGCCGCCGATGTTGACCGCCCGAATGTGCTTGCGGACCACGGTCAGGACCTTTGAGACCCAGTTCAGGCCCAGGGCCACAAGAACGAAGGGGATGCCCAGCCCCAGGCAATAGATGAAGGCCAGCAGTGCCCCGCGCCAGGCGCTGCCCGCGGTGACGCTCAGGCTCAGCACGGCGCTGAGTGTCGGGCCCATGCAGGGGGTCCATCCGAGACCGAAGACGATACCCAGAAGTGGGGCGCCGGAGAGTCCGCCGCGTCCTGGACTCTGGAATTTCCGGGTTTGCTGGAGCCAGGAGAACCGTCCGAGCAGGACCAGGCCCATGATGATGACCACCACGCCCAGTCCCCTCATGAGCGGGTCCTGCCAGCGGATCAGCCAGGAGCCGATGGCTCCGAAAGCAGCCCCGTAGAGGGTGAAGACGGCGCCGAAACCCAGGATGAACAGTGCCACCCCCGAGAGGACGCGCCGCCTGTTCCGCGGCTGCGTTGGGTCGGTGAGCCCTGAGACGAAGCCCAGGTAGCCGGGAACCAGCGGCAGGATGCACGGAGAGAGGAACGACACCAGACCTGCTGCGGCGGCCAGGGGCAGCGCCAGGATCAGGGCCCCGGAGGTCACCGTCGAGGCAAAGTATTCACCAATGTCCAACGATTCAGTCCTCGTCCTTGCGCGCGGCGGGGAAGAGTATTGTGCCCAGAATCAGCAGGCCCACTCCGCCGACGACGAACACGTCAGCCAGGTTGAAGGTCGGGAACCATCCGGTATGCAGGTAGTCAACAACCCCTGCCCCGTCCATCCGGTCCACGAGGTTACCCAGGGCGCCACCGAGAAGGAAAACAGCGCCGGCGCGGGAAAGCCTGCCGAACCGGGGGACCGCACGGAACAGGAATACCGCCAGCGCTGCGACGATCACTGCCGTCGCAACGACCACCACCCATGGGGGCAAGGTCGCGCCGAGGCTTAACGCCACACCGGTGTTATAGCCGAGCTTGAGGTTGAACAGACCGAAGTCCAGTACCCTGCCATCACCTATTGTCTCGACCACAACGGTCTTGACCAGCAGGTCAACCGCCGCCAAGGCGAGGGCGCCGAGCCCGAGGACGGCCCGTCCTGTCCGCGGCCGTCGGGTGCTCGTGGCACTCATGCGGAAACCCGGGAAGTGTCCGACAATACCGGTGTGGGATTTCCCGTCCGCGATGCCTTGATGCGGCCGGCGCGGACGCCATTGCCGATCACCACGATTTCGGCCAGTTCGTGGATCAGAACAACCGCGGCCAAGCCGAGGATCCCGAACAGTGCCAGCGGGATCAGGACCGCGATCAAAAGAAGTGACAAGCCCACGTTCTGCAGCATGATGGACCGGGTCCTGCGGGCGTGGTCCAACACCTGCGGCAGGTGGTTCAGGTCCTCGCCCATCAGGGCGATGTCCGCGGTTTCGATCGCGACATCGGTGCCCATGGCCCCCATCGCTATTCCGGTGTCGGCGGTGGCCAGCGCCGGAGCGTCGTTGACGCCGTCACCGACCATGGCAGTGGGCTGGTGGGACTTCAGGGTCCGGATGATCTCGGCCTTGTCTTCCGGACGAAGGTCGGCATGGACCTCGCTGATGCCGGCTGCATCACCCAAGGCCGCGGCGGTGATCGCGTTGTCCCCGGTGAGCATGGCTGTGGTGTACCCGGAGGCGCTAAGCCGGGCAATAACGTCCCGGGCTTCGGGACGAAGCTCGTCGCGGACTGCCACGGCACCGATGACCTCGCCGGCAGATTCGATGAGGACAGCGGTGGCGCCGGCTTTTTGCATTCTTTCCACGTCTGCGGCCAGCGGGCCGGGGTTGATCCAGCCGGGGCGACCCAACCGAACGATCCTGCGCTCGAATCGGCCTTCCAGTCCGGCACCTGGCACGGTGTCGACGTCGGTCACCTCGGCTCGTGTGGGGGAAGCGGCGAGGATGGCGCGGGCGAGGGGGTGTTCGCTGCGGGCTTCCAGCCCGGCTGCGAGGGCGAGGACCTCTTCGCGGTCCGCGGTGCCGGCAGTAGAGACATCTATGACTTCTGGCTTGTTCCGGGTCAGGGTGCCGGTCTTGTCCAGGGCGATGGTGCGGATCTTGCCGAGGGTTTCGAGGGCGCCGCCGCCCTTGATGAGCACACCGATACGGCTGGCCGCGCCGACGGAGGCGACGACGGTGACAGGGACGGAGATCGCCAGCGCGCACGGGGATGCGGCCACAAGGACGACAAGGGCGCGTTCAAACCACAGCAGTGGTTCTCCCACGATGAGACCGAAGGCAATGATCAGTGCCGCGGCGATCAGGATGCCGGGGACAAGTTTCTTTGCGATGTTGTCCGCCAGACGCTGACCGGGGCCCTTGCGGGACTGTTCGGCCTCGACGATGTGCACGATCCTGGCCAACGAGTTGTTCTCTGCCGTGCTGGTGACTTCGACTTCCAGCGGTCCGGTGCCATTAATGGACCCAGCGTAGACTTCGCTGCCGGGTCCTGCCTCGACGGGCACGGATTCGCCGGTCAGTGCCGAGGTGTCCAGAGAGGTACGGCCGGTGATGATCTGACCGTCGGTGGCCAGCCGTTCGCCCGGACGAACGATCATCCGGTCTCCGGGAACGAGCTCACCGGGGTCGACAGTGACCTCGGCCCCGCCGCGCAGGACGGTTGCTTCGGCCGGAACCAAGTCCAACAGGGACCGCAGACCGCGCCGGGTTTTGGCCAGCGAGTATTCCTCCAGACCTTCGGAAATTGAGTAGAGGAAAGCGAGCATCGCCGCTTCCTCGAATTCGCCCAGCGCTACCGCGCCGGCGGCGGCGATCGTCATCAGTGTGCCGACGCCGATCTTGCCCTTGACCAGGCGACGAAGGGTGGAAGGAACGAAAGTCCATGCCGCGACCAGCAGCGCCCCGATTTCCAGTACAAGGCGCAACCAGTCCGGCCCACCCGTCAGTGAAAGGATCCACGCGGCCAGGAGCAGCACACCAGCGATCGCTGCAGCCCTGATCTCTTTGATCTGCCAGAACCCAAGCGCTTCCTCCGCTTCCTCTGCCGCGGTTTCTGGCTTGTCGTCACTGCAGCCGCAGGCGTCACTCATCGAGTGTTCTCCTTCATCAGTTCTACGTTAGCCAGCACGACGCTGGTGCTTCCGTTGCCATAGTTCGGGCAGAGGCTGACCGCGTTGCCGGTCGCGGCAAGCAGGACCTCGGCCTGAGCGAGCATGTCCATCAGTTCCGGACGTGATAGCGAGTAGTACACACTGCGGCCCTGGGCGCGGCCTTCCACGAGGCCACAGTCCCGCAAACACGCCACATGCGCCGAGACCGTCGACTGTGCCAGACCCAACTCCCCAGTGAGGTCACCGACTCGAACCTCCCCGCCGGCCATCCGCTTCACAATGGCCAACCGTGTGGGATCACCGAGGGAATGAAACAAAGCGGCGGCAGGGTCAAGCTCCCCACAATCACCTGAACTAGCAGCATCAATCGTCATATGACGATGATAGCGTACATTTCCGCTGCTACCGGATCATGGCACCGAGAGCGCCGCACCAAAACAAATCCGTCATGCGGCACCGCGGTTTAGCCTCTCCGAGTCCCAAGAGGAAGGCTGAGAGTGAGGACTGGTTGACTGTGGCTCCGATAAGGGCACCGGCGATGGCCGGACCCCGCGATCAGACCGAGCCCGCGAGCCAGCCAATGCGTGTCCTTGGCCAGCTGTGACGATGGTCAGGCCTTCGGTGGTGTTGTGGATCGCGAAGTCCCCAATCGGGGTGGCACCGGGCGCCGGGGAGCCGACAGCGTAGGCTGATCCGATGCCAGGGCCTTCGTCGGGGTTATGCAGGCCGAGGCCGATGGCGATGAGCAAAGCCAACGTGCTGGGCGGCAAGGCGCTGGGCTACCGGTGCTGCTGAGGTCCTGGTGCCGGCGCATCCATACATCGGCGCCTTCGGGGACAAGTTCTGCGATGAGGGCGGAGAGGAAGCCACCAGTGAGGGTGGTCCTGACTTGTCCGCTGGTTGACGATCCGGCGGTAGACAATGAACTCATGAGGATTGAACTACTCCACATCGATGAATGTCCCAATACCGCTGAAACCCAGGAGCGCCTGGAAGCAGCCCTGAGGATCCTGGGACGTAGCGACCTTCTCGTGCATATGCGGCAACTGAGCTCCGCCTCGGAGACTACGGACACGGAATTCGCCGGTTCTCCAACCATCACCGTCGATGGCAACGATATATTCCCGACCGGCGCTGTCGCTAACGACCTCGCGTGCAGGGTATACGCCACGCCAAATGGACTTGCGGGCCTGCCGACCCTCAACCAAGTTACCGAAGCCCTGAAAACCCATGGACTCTGACACTTCCGGCACATGCTCCTGCTGCGGTAGGACGATGGCCCGAAAAAAGCTTCATGCCTTGGGCGCAGGCACGGCATACATCTGCCGACGCTGCGGCTTGTGGGTTGCCCTACGACTTACTCCGGATCCTTCAGACTCAAACTGACCTTCACGGAAAGGCTTGACCATAGGAAAGGTACATATGGGCGGCAGCAACGGAGCATCTGGCCAAGCAAAAACGCCGAAGGGGACGGACCTGACGGCCGTCGCCCAGGACTACCTGAAGTTGATTTGGTCCGCGCGGGAATGGTCCGACGAAGCGGTCACGGTGGGCCTTGTCGCGGAGCGACTCGGAGTCAGCGCCTCCACCGCCTCTGAAGGCATCCGCAAATACACGGCGCAGGGGTTGCTGACGCACGCCCGCTACGGCGGAGTGGGACTCACTCCAACGGGGGAGGAATACGCGCTGGAGATGGTCCGCAGGCACCGGCTCCTGGAGACTTTCCTCGTAGAAAACCTCGGCTACCGCTGGGACGAAGTCCATCATGAGGCTGAAGTGCTCGAACACGCAGTTTCGGATAGATTCATCGCCAGGATCGATGCGCTCCTTGGTCACCCACGCCACGACCCGCACGGCGATCCGATCCCATTACCGGGCGAACATCTGGACCGGTCCGACGCGGTGCCGTTGAGCGCGGTGCAGCCCGGGGATGCGGTGATCATTCGGCGGGTGTCGGATGAGAGTGCCGAGATGCTCCGCTACTTCGCCGGACATGGCCTCACCCCGGGCACGCAACTCATCGTCGGTGAACGCAAGGCCTTCGCCGCCGGTATACCTGTTCGTCTCGCTGGCTCCGGGAAAGACGTCGCCCTTGGTGGCCAGGCGGCAGCGGCCCTCTGGGTAGTACCCGTGGCCCAAGGTTAGGATGGGCCCGGCTTCCGGGTCCGGGTCTCAGGATTGGCCGCTGAGGGTGAGCGTGATGAGGACGATGTTGAGACCGACGATCAAGGTGGCGCTGGTCCAGCCGGCGATCTTCAGGGCTTTGCCATCGGTGTGGATGCCCATCACGTCACGTTTGCCGGTGAGCCGGATCAGCGGGATCAGGGCGAAGGGGATGCCGAAGCTGAGCAGCACTTGGCTCAGTACCAGGGCCAGGGTCGGTTCGATGCCTGCCCCCAGAATTATCAGCGCCGGTATGAGTGTAATGACCCGCCGGGTCAGCAACGGGATCCGGACCTTCAAGAGTCCGCCCATGATCGTCGCGCCGGCGTAGCAACCGACCGAGGTTGAGGCCAACCCTGATGCCAGCAGTCCGATGGCGAAGATGACGCCGATGGCTGGTCCCAGTGCCGAGGTCACTGCTGCGTGGGCTCCGTCGATGGTGTCGGTTCCCTCGATGCCGCGCAGGCTGGACGCGGCCAGCAGCAGCATTGAAATGTTCACCACACCAGCGAGCAGCAGAGCGCCGACGACGTCGAAACGGGTGGCCCGGATCAGGCGCGTCCGCACGACCGGATCCTCGGAGAACCCATGCCGGTCCCGTGCCAGGGCCGAGTGCAGGTAAATCGCGTGCGGCATGACAGTGGCTCCGAGCATGCTCGCCGCCAGCAGGACCGTGTCGGTGCCCTCGAAACGAGGAACCAAACCGCCCAGGGCGGCTCCGCCGTCAGGGGGATTGACGAACAAACCGGACATGAACCCGACAGCAATGATTCCAAGGAGCACCAGAATCGCGTACTCAAAGGAACGCTGGCCCCGGTGGGACTGCAGCGCCAGGAGCAGCATGGAAGCCACGCCAATGATGACTCCGCCGGCCAGCAACGGAAGGCCAAACAAGAGGTTCAGGGCGACGGCGCCGCCGATCACCTCGGCCATGTCCGTGGCGCCAGCGACGATTTCCGCCTGCACCCAGTACAGCCGTCGCCGCTTCGTCCCGAGCCTTTTGCCCAGGATCTCGGGAAGGCTCATCCCCGTGGCCAGGCCCAGCTTCGCCGATTGGTACTGCACCAACACAGCCATGGCGTTGGCCACCACCAAGACCCACACCAGCAGATACCCGTAGTTCGCACCAGCTGTGAGGTTCGCCGCTACATTGCCGGGGTCCACATAAGCGATCGCAGCAACGAAGGCCGGACCCAGCAGCAGGAGCCGGGACCACACCTTCCGGGGCGCAGGGCGGGTATCAAGAGCGGGTGCAGCCATCATCAGTCCTCATCATCGGGGCGTTCTGATACGAGAATAGAGGAAGTTAGGCATACCGAAAAGTAGTTATTAGGGGAGCCGATAAAAACAGGTTTTAGTTGTCGGCGATGTGGAAACCTGCCGGGGCTTCGACACCCGGCGGGTCGTACTCCGGCGGGCTTCTTGGGCCGCGGGCTCTCGGAGTTCTTCGGCCCGTATCGGGTTGCGCAGCGAGGTTTGTAGACGGCCGGCACGGTCGCTGGCAGCAGCACAACGAGGGACCTGCCGGTGTGACGCAGGCCGGGGCATGCGCTTGCGGGTCATGACAGGGTCCGGCGCGATCCACGCCAGCGGGTCGATGGTGGTCGTGCAGGATAGGCAGGGGGTCGGCGCAGTAACGTCGAAATGAGGGTGGCCAGAAGCGCCGGGCAGGCGTTTTCACAGCGGGGCAAGGCCTCGGCGCAGAGTGGTCGTGCATCCCGGCGTGATGTTCGCATTCTTCGGCGCAGACCCTGCAGGCGGTCCGGCAGCTTCGAGCAGGGACCGGACGATACCGGTATTGGTAGCTGTTTGGCGGTTGATGATGGTCCCGGTCGTTTGGCAGATATCGGCGCAATCGAGGTCTGTGCGGATGCAGGCCGCGAGATCGGCGACCATGTCCTCACCAAGGCACGCGTCTGCGCAGGCGCTGCACGCTTGGGCGCATTCCAAGCTGGCGGCGATACATTCCGCGAGTTTCTCGCTGTCCGTCCCGACAGCGGCTTTTGGGTGGGAACGGATCATCGCGCGGATGTGGTCATGGCCAGCTTCTGTTGTCGGTGGTGTGATGGCCGGCCGACCCGCCATCACACCCACCCTAGCCCCGGCATCTAGGGCACAAGAGAGGCCTACCTGGCCTCTCTTGCCTTGGCAGAACTGAGGCCTCAGGCGGCGTCAGCGGGGCGGTAGCTCGTGCCGCCGTCGGTGGAGACGACGATCCCTTCAGGGGTGGCGGCCCAGATCCAGGGGTTCCCGTCGGCGCCTTTGAGGGCCGCTATGGCCAGGACTTCGCCGTCGATGCGTCCCTTCTTCGTCCAGGTCGCGCCGGCGTCGGCCGAATAGTAGGTGGTCCCGTCGGGTGCAACACCTGCCGCTTCCTCCGGGGCGGCGAAGGCGGCGTACTGGATCACCGGACCAGTCTGGAGGAGCTTCCAGGTGGCTCCACCGTCGGTGGAGCGCTGGATTCCCTCTGTGGTGGTACCCAGCACGGTGTCGCTGTCGGTGTGCCCGGCCAGGCTTGCCGGGGCGAACATCGCCGCCACGGTGTTCCAGGTTGTCCCGTCAGGGCTGCTTCGCAGTTGCCCGTCGAAGGCGATGATCCCGGATTTGCTGGTGGTCAGGGCGTGGAAGTCGGATTCACCCTGCCGTGAGAGTTTCTCCCAGGTCTGTCCTCCGTCCGTGGATTTGATCAGCCCGAGGGGGTTGGGCAGGTCAGAGCCCGGGCCGGGGTGCCCGGAGGCGTAGAAGATGCCGTCCTTCCCTGCGGTGAAACCCATCAGGTCGTTGGTGCCGCCGATCTTGCTGGCAGGCTGTTTCGTGACGTCGAACAGCCCGTCATGGGTGGCCAGCAGTATCTGGCTGGTGTCGTCGTTAACGCTCAAACCGTGGACATGGCCGCTGGGCAGGGCCTTGTCGCTCAGTTCGATGGACGGAGCCGTCGAGGACGGGGGGCTGGCCGGGGTGCAGGCGGACAGGGCGAGGAGCACCGCGGCGCCGGCCGCGAGGGCTCCGGTGCGCGTACGTGTGGAAGTGAGAGATTGCATGGGAGAGCTCCAGGTTGAGTCAGAAGGGTACGCGGAAGCCCCCGGCCTCCCGGCAGGGGGTGAGGCCCGGGGCCCCGCAGGGGTTGTTTAGAGAGCGGCCAGCAGCGTCTGCATTTCTTTGATCTCCGCTTCCTGGGCGCTCACAATGTCCTTGCTGAGCTGGACAGCCTCGGCATCCCTGCCGTCCGTGGTTTCTGTCCTGGCCATCGTCACTGCACCTTGATGGTGGGCGATCATCTGCGTCAGGAAAAGTTTCGCGGCCTCGACGCCTTGGGCGGTGTCGAGCTTGGTCATGTCCTCGGCGCCCATCATGCCGTTCATGCTGTGCCCGGAGGCCATCTGCGTCGGCTCACCCCAACTCTTCAACCAGCCGGTCATCTTCTCGATCTCCGGGCCCTGTGCCTCCTTGATACGAGTGGCCAGTGCCGTGACCTCGGCGGGGATGTCCTGCTTCTTGAGGATCATGTCGCTCATCTCCACGGCCTGTGCGTGGTGCGGGATCATCATCTGGGCGAACATCACGTCAGCGGAGTTATGGTCCGCCGCCGCGGCCGGGCTTGAGGCGCTGGAGGAGCTGCCGTGGTCCATTCCCGGCATGGACGTTGCGGAGGAACCGGAACCGCCGGATGCGCCGCAGCCGGCAAGGGCAAGCGCTGCGGCGACGGCTGTCACGGCAACAGGCAAGAACGTCTTCGTATTCATGAAATCAGGTCCTTCATAAAGAATTTAGGGGCGCAAAGACGCCCGGAATTAAAGGTGGTGGGTGCATCAGCTACGGAGCGGTCATCCCTGAAAGGGGCTGACGGGCGCCAGGAAGGTCACGGCCGGGCCGGGCCGGGCCGTGCCCGGGCGGACGGGACGGCTACGTTCTGCTGATGGACAACTCACCCGGCGAAGGACTGCCGGGACGGTAGGACCAGGGGGCGCGATCGGTGATGGTTGAGGCCGCGGACTGCCTTGTGATGGAGGTCGTTTCAGTGGGCGCCGGTGCTGCCAGGCCCCCGGTCGCGACCGTGGGTGTGCAGGCGGTGTTCATCGAGTGCTGGCTTGAGCAGTTCCCGGAGCAGGAGCATTGGGCAAAGGAGGCTGCAGGGGACAGTTCCTGCGATGCATGCTCCGTCGATGGGGCCAGATGAGCGCCGTGGCCGGATGCTTTGCTTCCGGAGGCGGGCAGAGTCTGCCCGGCACTCTCCGGCAGGCCCGTGGAAACCGTCGCGCTTGAGTGTTCCGAATGGGTGCCGGTCATGACGTGCATGCCCAGGATTCCGGTGATGATGGCAAGGACAGCGGTCAGAAGTGCTGTCGTGAGCAGGGCGGAACCGGCGATGGTGCGGTGCGTGACCATCCTGGTCCTCCTCCCTGGGTACTGGTTGTTTCTAGGCTACCGGCACCAACGCCTGGTCCTCGTGGGACTGGTGCGTCGGTGCCGGTGGCACCACTTAGGTCAACGAACCTCGGAGGGGTTCAGTTTCACCCGGCGAAGCAGCTGGGCGTTGAGGGCGACCACGATTGTGGAAACCGACATCAGCACCGCCCCGGCCGCGGGGGACAGCACGATCCCGGCGAATGCCAGGACGCCGGCGGCCAGCGGGACGGCGATGACGTTGTACCCGGTGGCCCATACGAGGTTTTGCCACATTTTGGTGTAGCTCGCCCGGGACAGATCCACCATGGACAACACCGCCCGGGGGTCGTTGCCGGCCAGGATCACCCCCGCCGATTCCATGGCCACGTCAGTGCCGGCGCCGATGGCGATGCCGACTTCTGCCCGGGCCAGTGCCGGGGAGTCATTAACCCCGTCCCCGACCATGGCCACTTTCAGGCCACGGGCCTGCAGCTGGGCGACCTGCTTGTCCTTGTCCGCCGGGAGCACTTCAGCGAAGACCTCATCAATGTTCAGTTCCGTACCCACGGCCGTCGCAACCTGAGACGCGTCGCCGGTGATCATGGCAACTTTGATGCCCCTGCTCTGCAGCGCCGCCACGGCCTGCCGGGATTCCGGACGGATCGCGTCCTCAAGACTGACCGCACCCAATATCCTCTCCCCGTCGATGACGTGCAGCACGGCCGCGCCACGGCCCATCCATTCACGGGTTGAAGCGGCCAATGCCTCAGGTTCGGTGAGTCCCAGTTCGCGCAGCAGTGCCGGGCCGCCGACCTGGACAACGCGTCCATCGACCGTGGCGCGCACGCCCCGTCCGGTCAGGGAGGAGAAGCCCGTCGCATGTGGCAGAACCAGGTCTTTGCCCCGGGCAGCCCGGACGATGGCCCGCGCCACGGGGTGTTCGCTGTCGGACTCCACTGCCGCTGCCAGGGCCAGCAGCTCATCCTTGGAACCCTCATCGATAGTGGCCGTGTTCCTGACCTCGGGTTCGCCCTTGGTCAAAGTGCCGGTCTTGTCGAACAGAACGACGTCGATGGTGCGCATCCGCTCGAGGGCGATGCGGCTCTTGATCAGAACCCCGGCCTTGGCGGCCTGCTCAGTGGAGATCGCTATCACCAGTGGAATTGCCAGGCCCAGAGCGTGCGGGCAGGCGATCACGAGCACAGTCACGGTGCGCGTCACCGCTTCAGGCAGGCTTCCGAGCAGGATCCACGCGATGAACGTGATGACACCGGCGATGGTGGCGAAGTAGAACAGGAACGCTGCTGCCCGGTCCGCGAGGGCCTGGGCCTTGGAGGAGGAAGCCTGCGCTTCGGCAACCAACCGCTGAATGCCGGCCAACGCCGTGTCATCCCCAACGGCACTGACCGTGACCCGGACGGTGTTATCGGTGGCTACGGTTCCGGCCACCACCTGCTCACCCACGGAGCGGAGCACCGTCTTGGATTCACCGGTGATCATGGATTCATCGAACTCGGCCCGCCCATCAACAATGGTGCCGTCGGCGGGCATCCGGGCCCCGGACCGGACAAGGACGACGTCCCCGATCTTCAGTTCGGACACCGGGACGGTTTCCACACCACCATCGCTGACGCGTTCGGCCTCATCCGGGAGCAGTGCCGCCAAGGCATCCAAAGCCCCTTGTGCGGAGCCGAGGGCCCGCATCTCGATCCAGTGTCCAAGCAGCATGATCGCCACCAGCAGAGCCAGTTCCCACCAGAAGTCCAGATCGAAGTTCCCGATCCGCAAGCTGGTCGCCCAGGACGCGACGAACGCGACGGAAATGGCCATACTGATCAGCAGCATCATGCCCGGCTGCCGGTTCTTCAGTTCATTGACGCCGCCCTTGAGGAACGGCATGCCCCCGTAGAGGAAGATCACCGTTCCCAGAACGGGTGGGATCCAGGCCGAGCCCGGGAATTCGGGTGGCATGAACCCCACCAGATGCCCGAACATCGGGCTGAAATACACGACAGGGATCGACAAGGCCAGGGTCAGCCAGAACCGGTCCTTGAACATAGCGGTGCTGTGCCCGGCATGCTGGCCATGACTGTGCACCGCGTGATCGCCCCCGGCGTCATGCCCGGCGGGGTGGGCGTGGTGCCCATGTTCAGTCATTGCTGTCCCGTCGGCCTGCGGCGGGGCGGTTGCCTCCAGGTCAGCTTCGCTGACCGGTGAAGGGCGGTGATGGTGATGGTCGTGCTCTGTCATGACGAGCTCCTCCAGGTATGGCTGCGGCTTCGCAAGGAGCGGCGCAGGCCATGTGTGGGTTCGAACTAGTTGGTCAGGCTGTATCCAGCCGACGTGACGGCGTCCCGGATGGCCGTACGTGTGGCTGATCCGGAAACGATCAAGCGGGAAACTCCGCCGGGGACCAGTTCAACGGTTGCTGCGTCGACGCCGTCCACGGCGTTGACTGCTTTTTCAACGCTGGCTTTGCAGCCGCCGCAGGTCAGGCCTTCCAGGGAGTACCCGACACCGGCCGGGCTTTGTTCGAGGGTCTGGCTCGCTTCGGTGGAGCAGCACCCGCAGGCCGACGAGGAGGCGGAAGTGAGGGGCAGTTCGGTACGTGATGGTGTTTGCATGTCAGGTCCATTCAGTGCAGAAGATGCGATGGCGCTGTGGTTGAACGGTTGTAAAGAGGAACCCAAGGGCCTTCCGCGACATACCACTCACTGACAACACCATCAATATACCCCCAGGGGGTATCTAGCGCAAGCGTGATTCACGCCGGCTGCGGGGCAGTGCGAGAAGGTGAGTTGATCCTTCCCGGTGCTTTCTGCAATTATCTGCGTATGAATGCAGATAAGCAGGAGTGCGTGTTATCCCCGGACAGCGACTACGTTGAGCTGGCCGTGGAGGTCTTTTCGATGCTCGCGGACGCAACCCGCGTCCGGCTTATTCTTGCTCTCCGTCACGGCGAGCTGCCTGTGAACGCCTTGGCCGAAAAGACCGGCAAATCCGCAGCAGGAGTATCTCAGCATCTGGCCAAGATGCGTCTTGCCCGGCTGGTCACGACGAGGCAGGAAGGCACCAAGGTCTACTACCGGTTGCAGGACGGGCATGCCTGGGAGCTCGTCGCCGCCGCAATCCATCAGGCCGAGCACACTCTCGGCACCGCACCCCATCACCGCCTCCGCCCCCACACCGACCAGGAAGCGTCAGGACAATGAGCGACCACGCCCACAGCCACCCCGAGAAAGACCACGACCATCATGGACACGGACACCGCGTCGATGGGCACTACGGCGGAGTCCGCGCTTGGATAACGCACCTTTTCACCCCTCATTCCCACGATCCAGCCGATTCCACGGACAAGGTGCTGGAATCCAGCCAACAAGGAATCAGGGCAGTCAAGATCTCCTTGGTCGGGTTGGGAGCGACAGCACTGTTCCAGCTAGTCATCGTCCTGATCAGCGGCTCGGTAGCGCTTCTGGCCGACACCGTCCACAACTTTTCCGATGCGCTCACCGCTGTGCCGCTGTGGATCGCTTTCCTGCTTGGCCGCCGCGCCGCGACCAAAACCTACACCTACGGCTACGGCAAAGCCGAAGACCTGGCCGGACTCTTCATCGTGGCCATGATCGCGCTGTCCGCGATCGTCGCAGCGGTCGAATCCATCCGCCGCTTCGTCGAACCCCAGCCGGTGCAAAACCTGGGCTGGGTCCTCGCCGCCGGCGTTGTGGGCTTCCTCGGTAACGAAATAGTGGCCATCTACCGGATCCGCGTCGGGAGGGCCATCGGATCCGCAGCCCTGGTCGCAGACGGCGTCCACGCCCGCACAGACGGATTCACTTCCCTCGCTGTCGTCGCAGGAGTCATTGGCATATGGCTCGGATTCCCCCTGGCGGACCCCATCATCGGGCTACTCATATCAGCGGCCATCGCCGTCCTTCTCTGGGGGACCGCCCGCGACATCGGCCGCAGGCTCATGGACGGCGTCGATCCGACCCTGACAGCGAAACTTACCGCTGCGCTGGAGGAACAAGGCCACGCAGAAGCTACACCACGGCTACGCTGGTCCGGCCATGCTCTGCACGCAGAAGTGAGCGTACCCGTGAACCAGACCGTCGCAAGCACGACCGAACTGGCCCGGCAAGCCGCAGATATCGAACAGACCGTCCGCGCCGCCCTGCCCAACGTCGGACAGGTCACGGTCGTACCCGGCTACAGGGCACACGACGATCAAGACGAGAGCACCCACGCGCTTTCGAACCGGAACGAATGAGCCTCACGTCATGGACGGCTACGTAATGCTCTGCTTCCTGTCAGGACTCGCGTCCTTGACCGCAATAACATGGCACGTCCGCGCCAGGAGACAACGCCTCCTTAGCCGGCTGCAAGAGAGAAACCGGCAATGGTCGGCCCGCTTCCGGGAGGACGCCGTAAACTCTCACGATTAGGGCACCTCCTCCGCGATCACAGAGTCGAGACCGGCAGAGAAACCGGACCCGGCACAGTTCCAAATGCCCCCCAGCTCAGCAATTCATGCTGACAGTGTGCCAAACCCGGGTGAAATTCAGCTTTGAACCAGAAGAACTGGGCCACCACGTTTCCGAGAACTAACTTTGCCAACAGCTAAAGCCATCTTCACTCTGGCGGCATGACCAGCTCTGACCAGTCGGGGGACTGGGCCGGAACGGAACACACGAAGCCCGAGCGGCTCAGTTTCGAGCAGCCTGCCCCGACGGTTTAACCCCGTGGGCCTGTCAATATCCAGTGAATGTAGCCGTCCCATTTGGGTTCGGCCCAGATCCCGCCCGGGAGGGCATTGGGTCCGGGGAACGTTCTGACGAGTTTCGCCAGGGCAACAGCAACCGGTGGTTGCAGGGCCCGCGGGATGGACTCGCTCATGGAATCTCACTCTGTTCATGCCGGCCACCTGTGCGGCCAACTCTTAGGAGTGGCGCAGAGTTACCACGTCACCGGTTGCTCAACAGAGAAACGCACTGGGGACTCGCCTTTGACCAGGTTCGCTGGTTCAGGGCTCATGACGGACATGGTGATCTGATCGATGAAGTCTTCGATATCCGCTTCGGGAGCACCCTCGCGGGGTTCCATGGGGCCGGGGCGGCCAACTTCGAATCCGGTGATCTCTTCGTTCTCGTCCTTGCATACCAGCAGGGTCTCTTGAACTTCGTTCGCGAAGCCCTCGGCCGTCTCCTGATCCGTGAAGCCCTGGATCTCCAACTCGGCCGTCTTGTCGTCTTTCTGGACGTTCACTTTGAAACCAAGCATGTTGCTCCTTTGAGTGTTGCTGCGTCTAGTAGCCCTGCTGGACCGGCCGTCGCATGATCTGAACTGTGCTCCCGAGGCAGACCGCGCCGGAAGCGATCAGGATTACGGCGGAGGCGACGAGATACCACGTGCCGCCGGTGGTCAGGGCGCAGTAGAGGCCGTATACAAGGAAACCAGTCCCCAAAAGCGCCCAGATCAGCGCTGCTTTCTTCTTGTTCATGGCCCCAGCCTAAAGGACCAGGACCAGAACGGGCGTTCGCTGCGCTTCGGACTGTAAAAGCCTTTCTTTGCCTTACATGTGGCTGGGTTTTTCTCCGTACAAGGCCACTGATCGTAGCCGTCCGGGGGCCCGACCCGTCAACCCACGCAACCGGGCAATCCCACGCGGTCGCTGCGCTCCCTTATTTCGCGGGATTCCCCGGTCACTCTTCGGGGTTGACTGCCCACCCTCGACCGGCTGCGTCAGTGGGGGCCTCGCACGGCGGGGCAGGAAGGAGGTGGCTACATGAGCATCGACGAAGCGATCAAGCTCGCGACTTCGGTCGTGAGCTTGATGACAGCTGTCATCGCTCTACTCTCCATGCGGAACGCGCGCTTAAAGAGCAAACGCTCCCGAGCTGCAACTCGGAAGCGTAAGCGTAAAGCAAGGAAGTAGGTGTAGCTACGAAACCCGGTGGTCGTGACCGCAAGGTTGCGGCCACCGGCTCCTTCTCAGACTAGGTCCTACTCAACGATAAGGAAACCCTCATGGCTCCACTGACCATCGTGAACTTCGTTCTCTCGCTCACAGCACTGGGAGCGGCGATCCTGGCGTACCGCGCCATCTCCAAGGTCCCCAAGGGAGACGGGAACTAGACCGGATCTCGGGGGCGGGTCTGCCATACAGCGGCCCGCCCTACCGGGCCGGGTTGTCCTTCGGGCCGTCAGCTGTGTCGTTCATGATGTGCCCGATCGTGGCAGCGATCTGCCGTACTGCCTCAGGGTCTTCGGCCCACGAGCGCCCGGTGCGGCTGCAGGCACGGAACGAGGTCACCTTGGACTCATCGACCGTCTGCCGCAGATCCGCCCAGGCCGCCTCCAGCTCAGCCGACTTCCTGGCCGGTGCAGCCGCGGAAGGCCCGACTATTTTGCGGCGCCTGTTCAGAATGTTTCGCAGTCCCATTTGCCACCTACTTCTGACATAAGTGTCCCGCCTGGGATTGGGGGAAACCAGGCGGGACATGTTCACCGTATCAACCCAGTCTGACAAGAGTCAGGGGAGGAGCATGCTCGTGGGGCTCGCACCCTTTGGGCGTCCACTGCGCTTCGCTCCGTGGCCGGCTGTTGGGCCCGGTCCCGACGTCGCAGAGCTCCGCCGTGCCCGGTCCTGTTGTGTCTACGACGTTTTTTGGCTGCTGTCCTTCGGATTCTATGTGTCCGCTCCACCCCGTCTAGCCCCTCCGCAGGCTCCGGGGCCTGCGGTGCAGGAAATGTCCCTCCGGCGCTCCTGCGTCGCTTATTTCCTCCGGGAATTCCCCACACCTTGCCCAAGGGTAGACAGGCCTCCGTCGGCCACAGCTCCGCAAGCTTCGCCAGCAGCCAAAAAACAACGGGGGAGAGGGGAAGCTGGCCGGTCACCTTTGGTCGCCCCACCCACCACCTTTCTCGGCAAAAGAAGGAGCAACACCATGAACGCAATCAGCGTCCAGACGATCACCACAGAGGACACCGGCGAAACCATCCACGACGTGCCCTTACTCGTGGATTACCACATGAACGACGGCTACGACTGGATGGACGTCATCTCAGAACACGGCTGGGCCGTGATCCCCAGCTGGGGATGCGACGGCTGGGACCTCGGCCAGTGGCCCTACGTCATGGTTGCCGGAACCCGCACCGCCGACGCGACCGGAAACCTGTTCGGCATGGCTACCTACTGCGAGGGCGACGTGAAAACGACGTTCTACCGGACCAAGGCCCGTTTCTGGGACGCAATCACCGAAGAGGCTTTTTCCCACTGGAAGAACGGGCAAGCCCAAGGCCCAGCAGACCTGCCCGAAGCCGCTGCAGAGCTTCCCAGCCGCTACCGCATCCCGCCCACGTTCCAACCAGCAGCCGCCGCCTAAGCCCTTCCACTCCTTGCCGGGCGGACCCCCACCACCCGGCAAGGCACCAAACCAGCAAAGGACCAAGAACAATGACCGAAAACCGCGCCATCGCCAACAGCCCGGCCCAAGCCGTGGTCTTCCTCGAAACCCTCGCCGCAATCGTGGAGAAGTCTCCGGTCGCCTACAGCACCGACGGAGCCGAAGACCTCGCCGCCCACATACGCGGCATGGCTGCAGCCGTCACCACCGAGGCCAATGTGAACCCCGGCGAGCTGACCACCACCCGGCAATACGCGGCACTGGACTGGCACAACGAAGCTGTGGCCGTCCTGTTCGCCGCAGAACACCGCCCCACGTTCCTCTAGCAGGAACTGAGAACCGATGTACTGCCCGGCCAGAGCCGGGCAGTACATCCCCACCACTTCAAAGGAGCCAGCACATGAGCAACGCCACCACAGCCCCCAAAGGCATCACCGCCCTGATCTACCGCGACGCACTGGGCACGGACTTCTCCAATCAGGGCATTTCCGCCCGCGTCATGGGGGTAACCGTCATCGGCGAGGGCATCGACCCCGTTTTCGAAGCCACCGAGGAACGGCCCGCCGTCCGGCTCGTCAAAAACGACAGCTTCCACCGCGAAACCGTGACCCACGCCGAGCCAGTCGCCCCAGACGACGAACCCGCCCCGTGGTACATGTTCGGCGGCACGTTCATCTTCAGCAGCGACTCACGATTCCGACGCGCAGCCGGACAGTACGGAGCCATCCCGCTCCACGACCGCCGCGAGTAGCCCGGAGGGTGGCCGGTCTTTCGGGGCCGGTCACGGCGGGCGGTCCGCCGCAGGTGGCTGGCCCAGGTGGGTGGTTGCCGGCGACGGACCGCCAATCCCGCAACGGGCCGGTTGTTGGTCACCTGGTGCGTGCGGCAAACCCGGGCGGGGATTGCCCTGGGCGGATCCGCGGGAGCCAGGGGAGAAGCATGCTCGCAGGGCTCGCACCCCTTTCGGGCGTCCACTCCGCTTCGCTCCGTGGCCGGCAGTTGGGTGCTGCCGGTCCGTCGCAGAGCTCCTGCCCGTCAACACCTGTTTGTCTACGACGTTTTCTGGTTGCTGTCCTCCGGATTGTAGGCGTCCACTCCACCCCGTCTAGCCCCTCCAAAAGCAGTCGGGGCCCGCGGCACTGGAATTCTTCGACGGCGCTCCGCTTATTTCCTTTCGAAGATTTCCAGCACCTTGCCCTGCGGGTAGACAGGGCTCCGCTGGCCGCCGAGCAAGCAAGCTTGCCAGCAACCAAAAAACAACGGGGGGAGAGGGGAGCTGGCCGGTCACCATTGGTCGCCCCACCCACCACCTTTCTCGGCAAAAGAAGGAGCAACATGTTGAACCACCTGATCGCGCTGTACATCCCGGGGCGGCTGAGCGAAAGCGTCACTGTCCACAGCGTTGACGCCCGGCACACAAGCCTTCAGATCATCGTCGGCGGCGGACTGGAATGCATCGCCCGAGGCGACTGGCAGGTCTACCTGAACGCGGAAACGCAAACCACCGGAGCCTCAAACGTCCGTGCGGTGCAGCTGCTCCACGAAACCGGCCTTGACCTGCCGGTAACCGGGAACGCCGTGTTCCTGGGCAGGGCAGGACTAAACCACGACACTGACGTGCCGGACTACCTCGTCCGCAGGGCCGAAGTGCTGTTCGATACCCGCCTGATCCAGTCAGCGGCCTAGCCGCCCACGGTGGCCGGGGACCCCACGTACCCGGCCACCCCAACCACTCACTTTCTCGGCAAAAGAAGGACACACATCATGACTGAAAAACTCACCCTCACCAGCCCCGCTGACCTGCTGGCCTACGTCCCGCACCTGCTCGGAGGAACCCCCACAGAATCCTTCGTCGTGCTCACGGCCACCGCCGGAGCCCTTGGCGCCACGCTGCGCGTGGACGCCCCCATGGACGCGGCCCCGCTGGATTTCGCCCAAACGGTGACCAGCCTCGCGGCACAGGACGAGAACGCCACGGCCTGCTACCTCATCGTCTACACCGACGAAACCAGCACCGATGCCCGTTTCCCCTACGCCGCGCACGTCGCGGCCCTGGGCAACGAACTGGCCACGGCACGGATGCCCGTCCGCAAGGTCTACCTCGTCACCAGCACCCACTGGGCCGCTTACGGCAGCATGGAGCGGAACCCGCTGGAGCAGATCAAGGACAGCAACGCCAACGCCACCCTGACCTTCATGGGAAGCGCCCCGACCGTGGACATCTACAACCCGGCATTGCTGGGCAAATGGGTCGAACCGGTTCAGGTGCCCGTCCGCACGGAGGAATCCGTAGAGGAAGCACGGCGCGAATGGGTAACCGCACTGGACGCCGACGGCATGCCGGACCATGAGACCGCACGGAAACTGGCGGCATGGTTCCAAGACAACTACATCAGGGACTTCCTCATGGCCGACACCATCACCACGAACAACGGCGTCATCATTGACATCATTTTGGGCAAGTTCAACGGCCGTCCCGACTGGAAGCGCGTTGACCACGCCGAAACCATTGCGTTCGAACTGATGAAGGCCGTCCCCGAGGGCCAGCGCGCACCCATGCTGACCCTCATGGGATGGCTGCAATGGCTCAAAGGATATGGAAAGCACGCAGAGCGCTACCTGAAACTGGCCGTCGAGGACGTGCACGGTTACCGGTTTGCAGAACAGCTGTACGACCTGATTGGCAGCGTCTACATCGCAGAAGTCGCCAAGAACCAAGAAACCGCCTATAAGCGCCCCACCAGCTAACCGGTCAGGCCGGGCAGGATCAGCACCGGCCCTCCCCGGCCGCTCAGTAGCGGGGCGGCCTCCTCCGCTGGCGCTCCCCCGGCCGCCATAGCGCTGGCGCGGGCGCAGCAGCAACCCAGCCAACGCAAAGGATCCACGGCTACAGTGAACTTCAACGAGAACACTGCACCAGGAGATCCAACATGGGAACCGAATACATCCTGACTGAGGACGACAAACCAACACCAGAGGCGAGCTTCCTCGAAGACGTCATCGAGCTGCAGCTGCTCACCGCCAATGAATCCTTGGGAGCGGTGGACTTCACTCACCCCCAGGAACACCACGACTTCTAGCGCACCCCCTGCAGCAACGACGCTGCACCACAGATTTCCTTTTTGCCGAGGAACAATGAAGAGCCGGCCCCACCAGGGTGCCGGCTCTTCTGCCTTTCCAGGAACAGCCGCACTCAGCGGAGATGGAACCGGAAGCCAATGCCGTAGTAAACGGCACGGGCCCAAGCCTGCAACGTGGATTCGGCCATCGTCAGGTTGATCGCCCTGGCCTCGCTCCTGGCCGCCGCAACGATTTGAGACAACGGCTGATCCTCCAACGCTTCAACCCTCGCGGTCATCCGGGAGAGTTCCAGCCTGATGCTTTCAGTATTCATGGCAACGTCCTTCGCTTTAGATCGACTTGGTTTGGTGAACGTAAGGCCGAATTTCAAAGCGTTGGGGGACGTAGGCCCGTGTTGCTGACTCAGATGCATGCTCGCGGGGCTCGCACCCCTTTGGGCGTCCACTTCGTGGCCGGCTGTTGGGCCCGGTCCCGACGTCGCAGAGCTCCGCCGTGCCCGGTCCTGTTCTGTCTACGACGTTTTTTGGCTGCTGTCCTTCGGATTCTATGTGTCCGCTCCACCCCGTCTAGCCCCTCCGCTTCGCTCCGGGGCCTGCGGTGCAGGAAATGTCCCTCCGGCGCTCCTGCGTCGCTTATTTCCTCCGGGAATTTCCCACACCTTGCCCA
>NZ_JAJOHP010000169.1:0-201 GCF_021109375.1 Arthrobacter sp. AK01 | reverse complement strand
TACTCAACACCAGCCGTCGAGGGGACGACATAAACGTCGTCCTTCGTGCCGTCCTTATCCGTAAACACCACGGCTGCAGGAGTCACGACAAACGGGGTTGCCTTGAACGTCCCGGACCAAGACGCGGTCGCACCCGTGGCAAGAACATAATCCGTCGTCGCCCGTGCTGTGACCGTCACCGTCCCGGCACCCGGGTACGTG
>NZ_JAJOHP010000168.1:0-216 GCF_021109375.1 Arthrobacter sp. AK01 | reverse complement strand
CCCCCCCCCCCCCCCCCCCCCCCCCCCCCCCCCCCCCCCCCCCCCCCCCCCCCCCCCCCCCCCCCCCCCCCCCCCCCCCCCCCCCCCCCCCCCCCCCCCCCCCCGCCCCCCCCCCCCCCCCCCCCCCCCCCCCCCCCCCCCCCCCCCCCCCCCCCCCCCCCCCCCCCCCCCCCCCCCCCCCCCCCCCCCCCCCCCCCCCCCCCCCCCCCCCCCCCC
>NZ_JAJOHP010000167.1:0-283 GCF_021109375.1 Arthrobacter sp. AK01 | reverse complement strand
GACAAACTCAGGACCCATCTGGACCTTGGCCTTGATCCACTCGGGCTTGCGTTCAACCGGGACCGCCGCGTTACGCGCCTCAACGCGCAGCAACTTACGGCCTTCAGGTGCGAGTGTCATGACGTTCCTTCTTGTTTGTTGTCAGCGGTCTTTGTGCGGGTGCTCGTGTTGATCAGCATTCGACGACGTTGACGGCGAGGCCGCCCATCGCGGTTTCCTTGTACTTATGGGACATGTCCTTGCCCGTCTCCCGCATGGTCACGATCACCTCGTCCAGGGAAAC
>NZ_JAJOHP010000166.1:0-293 GCF_021109375.1 Arthrobacter sp. AK01 | reverse complement strand
CAGCTCCGCAAGCTTCGCCAGCAGCCAAAAAACAACGGGGGGAGAGGGGAGCTGGCCGGTCACCATTGGTCGCCCCACCCACCACCTTTCTCGGCAAAAGAAGGAGCAACATGCTTAACCACCTGATCGCGCTGTACGTCCCGGCGCGGCTGAGCGAAAGCGTCACTGTCCACAGCGTTGATGCCCGGCACACAAGCCTTCAGATCATCGTCGGCGGCGGACTGGAATGCATCGCCCGAGGCGACTGGCAGGTCTACCTGAACGCGGAAACGCAAACCACCGGAGCCTCAAAC
>NZ_JAJOHP010000165.1:0-294 GCF_021109375.1 Arthrobacter sp. AK01 | reverse complement strand
AACGGCGGACTCCGCCCCCAACTCACCGTCACCATCGACCACCGCGACCTCCTCGAACAACTCACCGGCACCGGCCACCACCAGCCCGGCACCAGGACACAAACCGGCACAGCCATAGGCGCCGCCACAGGCACAGGCACCGGCATAGGAACAGGCACCGATCGCTTGAACACAGGCACCGCCACGTTCACCGGCCCAATGCACCCGAACACCATCCGCAAAATAGCCTGCGACGCCGACATCATCCCCGTCCTGCTCGGCAGCGACTCCCGCGTCCTGGACATCGGCCGCACC
>NZ_JAJOHP010000164.1:0-294 GCF_021109375.1 Arthrobacter sp. AK01 | reverse complement strand
CGCCACGGACTCCACCACCTCGAAATCTTCGCCACCGACGAACAAATCGAAACCCTCACCACCACCATGAACGCCGCCACCAACCCACGACTCACCAACAGCAACAGCACCGCCAGAACCAACACCGATACCGGGCACAGCCCAGACAACGGCACAGGCACAGGCACCGGCCCGGACCTGGATCGCCGCTCCCGGGCACAGAAACTCCTCGACGGCCTCACCGGCGCCTGCAGCGTCGCGATGAGCGCCGGGAAACTGCCCTCCAACGGCGGACTCCGCCCCCAACTCACCGTC
>NZ_JAJOHP010000163.1:0-324 GCF_021109375.1 Arthrobacter sp. AK01 | reverse complement strand
CTTGAACGTCCCGGACCAAGACGCGGTCGCACCCGTGGCAAGAACATAATCCGTCGTCGCCCGTGCTGTGACCGTCACCGTCCCGGCACCCGGGTACGTGCCAGCGGCAACAACTTTCCCACCGACCAAATACTCAACACCAGCCGTCGAGGGGACGACATAAACGTCGTCCTTCGTACCATCCATATCCGTAAACACCACGGCTGCAGGGGTCACCACGAACGGGGTTGCCTTGAACGTCCCGGACCAAGACGCGGTCGCACCCGTGGCAAGAACATAATCCGTCGTCGCCCGTGCTGTGACCGTCACCGTCCCGGCACCCGG
>NZ_JAJOHP010000162.1:0-324 GCF_021109375.1 Arthrobacter sp. AK01 | reverse complement strand
CGACGCCGCCACGGACTCCACCACCTCGAAATCTTCGCCACCGACGAACAAATCGAAACCCTCACCACCACCATGAACGCCGCCACCAACCCACGACTCACCAACAGCACCAGCACCAGCACCAGAACCAATAGACCAGGCACAGGCACAGGCACCAGCCCGGACCTGGACCGCCGCTCCCGGGCACAGAAACTCCTCGACGGCCTCACCGGAGCCTGCGCCCTCGCCATGACCACCGGGAAACTACCCTCCAACGGCGGACTCCGCCCCCAACTCACCGTCACCATCGACCACCGCGACCTCCTCGAACAACTCACCGGCACC
>NZ_JAJOHP010000161.1:0-354 GCF_021109375.1 Arthrobacter sp. AK01 | reverse complement strand
GCCAGGGGAGAAGCATGCTCGCAGGGCTCGCACCCCTTTGGGCGTCCACTCCGCTTCGCTCCGTGGCCGGCTGTTGGGCCCGGTCCCGACGTCGCAGAGCTCCGCCGTGCCCGGTCCTGCTGTGTCTACGACGTTTTCTGGCTGCTGTCCTTCGGATTCTATGTGTCCGCTCCACCCCGTCTAGCCCCTCCAAAAGCAGTCGGGGCCTGCGGTGCAGGAATTTCCCTCCGGCGCTCCTGCGTCGCTTATTTCCTCCGGGAATTTCCCACACCTTGCCCAAGGGTAGACAGGCCTCCGTCGGCCACAGCTCCGCAAGCTTCGCCAGCAGCCAAAAAACAACGGGGGGAGAGGGGA
>NZ_JAJOHP010000160.1:0-358 GCF_021109375.1 Arthrobacter sp. AK01 | reverse complement strand
TGCCTGGCCGTCAACAACAAACAAGTTGCCTTGTTCTGGTGGGCGATACTGGGATCGAACCAGTGACCTCTTCCGTGTCAGGGAAGCGCGCTACCGCTGCGCCAATCGCCCGTTACCGGGTCCTTCAATGTCCTTCAAAAAGGAGAGCGGACGACGAGATTCGAACTCGCGACATCCACCTTGGCAAGGTGGTGCTCTACCAGCTGAGCTACGTCCGCACATGTTGTCTTCCGGGCTGATGCCTGGACGTCAACAACAAACAAGTTGCCTTGTTCTGGTGGGCGATACTGGGATCGAACCAGTGACCTCTTCCGTGTCAGGGAAGCGCGCTACCGCTGCGCCAATCGCCCATGCATCC
>NZ_JAJOHP010000016.1:0-85157 GCF_021109375.1 Arthrobacter sp. AK01 | reverse complement strand
ACCCCACCCCCCCCTCCCCGCTCCCCCCGCCGGCCCCCGGGCGCCCCCCCCGCCGCCCCCCCCCCCCCCCCCCCCCCCCCCCCCCCCCCCCCCCCCCCCCCCCCCCCCCCCCCCCCACTCCCCCGGGTCGCCGCGCAAAAGTGCGTTAACGCGGGTCAGGCCCCGCACTCTAGAGGGCGGGGCCTGACCGTCAAAGCGCTGACAACCGTTTTTTAGCGGAAGTCGTTGCCGAGATCGTAGTCATCCAAAGGGATGGCGTGGAACTCGGGAGCGCCGTCGCCACCCAGGGCGTCATAGGAGAAGTCGGTGAAAGCGCTGGGGCCGGTGAACAGGCTTGCCTTTGCTTCCTCCGTCGGCTCCACAGTGACCTCTGTGTAGCGGGGCAGACCCGTACCAGCCGGGATGAGCTTACCGATGATGACATTTTCCTTCAGGCCGAGCAGAGGATCGCTCTTGCCTTCCATGGCCGCCTGCGTCAGGACGCGGGTGGTCTCCTGGAAGGAAGCTGCCGACAGCCAGGACTCGGTGGCCAAGGAAGCCTTGGTGATACCCATGAGTTCCGGACGGCCCGAAGCCGGGGACTTGCCCTCGGATACGACGCGGCGGTTCTCGTCTTCGAAGCGGGCACGCTCTGCAAGCTCACCGGGGAGCAGGTCGGAGTCGCCGGATTCGATGACGGTCACGCGGCGCAGCATCTGGCGGACGATAACCTCGACGTGCTTGTCGTGGATACCAATACCCTGGCTGCGGTAAACGCCCTGAACTTCGTCCACGAGGAACTTCTGTGCAGCACGCGGACCCATGATGCGCAGAACCTGCTTCGGGTCCACGGGACCGTTGATCAGCTTCTGGCCGACGCTGACGTGCTCGCCATCCTCGATGAGGAGACGTGAACGGCGCAGCACCGGGTAGGCAATCTCTTCGGAACCATCGTCCGGAGTGATCACCAGGCGCATCTGGCGCTCGGACTCTTCGATGGTGATGCGGCCGGCTGCTTCAGCAATCGGTGCGACACCCTTCGGAGTACGGGCTTCGAAGAGCTCCTGGATACGGGGCAGACCCTGGGTGATGTCGTCGCCACCACCGGCGGATACAGCACCACCGGTGTGGAACGTACGCATGGTCAGCTGGGTACCGGGCTCACCGATGGACTGTGCGGCAATGATGCCCACGGCCTCGCCGATGTCAACGGTCTTGCCAGTGGCCAACGAACGGCCGTAGCACAGTGCACAGGTACCGACCTTGGACTCACAGGTGAGGACCGAGCGGACCTTGACCTCAGTGATGCCTGCAGCCAGCAACTGGTCGATAACGACGTCGCCGCAGTCGGTGCCGCCGGCAGCCAGGACATTGCCCTTGGCGTCAACGACGTCGACAGCCAGCGTACGAGCGTAGGCGCTGTTCTCGACGTTCTCGTCCAGGACGAGCTCACCGTTGGAATCCGGCACGGCGATCGGCGTGAGCAGACCGCGCTCGGTACCACAGTCCTCTTCGCGGACGATGACGTCCTGCGAAACGTCCACCAGACGACGGGTCAGGTAACCCGAGTTGGCGGTACGGAGAGCGGTATCGGCCAGACCCTTACGGGCACCGTGCGTGGCGATGAAGTATTCCAGCACCGACAGGCCCTCGCGGTAGGAGGACTTGATCGGGCGAGGGATAATCTCACCCTTCGGGTTGGCCACAAGACCACGGATACCCGCGATCTGGCGGACCTGCATCCAGTTACCACGTGCACCGGAGGACACCATGCGGTTGATGGTGTTCATCGGAGACAGGCTGTCACGCATCGCCTGGGCGATTTCGTTGGTTGCCTTGTTCCAGATTTCGATCAGTTCCTGGCGACGCTCGTCGTCGTCGATCAGGCCCTTGTCGTACTGGCCCTGGATCTTTGCGGCCATGTTCTCGTAACCGGCCAGGATGGCAGGCTTGGAAGTCGGCACCTCGATGTCGGAGATGGCAACCGTGACACCCGAACGGGTGGCCCAGTAGAAGCCGGCGTCCTTGAGGTTATCCAGCGTTGCCGCCGTAACAACCTTCGGGTAGCGCTCTGCGAGGTCGTTGACGATCCGGGACAGTTCGCCCTTGTCTGCAACAGCCTCAACCCAGGGGTAATCCTCAGGCAGCGTCTGGTTGAAGATGACCTGGCCCAGGGAGGTCTGGACGAGAGCCTGCTGACCGGGCTCCCAACCTTCCGGAGCTTCCCAACCTGCGTAAGGCACAAAGTTGTCCAAACGGATCTTGACCTGGGAGTTCAGGTGCAGATCACGGGCGTCGTAAGCCATGATGGCTTCCGAAACCGAGGAGAAGATGCGGCCTTCGCCGGCAGAGCCGACGCGCTTGGTGGTCAGGTGGTACAGGCCGATGATCATATCCTGCGAAGGCAGGGTCACCGGACGGCCATCGGACGGCTTCAGGATGTTGTTCGAGGACAGCATCAGGATGCGTGCTTCGGCCTGGGCTTCCGGGCTCAGCGGCAGGTGGACTGCCATCTGGTCGCCGTCGAAGTCAGCGTTGAAGGCGCCACAAACCAGCGGGTGAAGCTGGATTGCCTTGCCTTCCACAAGCTGCGGTTCGAAGGCCTGGATGCCGAGGCGGTGCAGGGTAGGTGCACGGTTGAGCAGCACCGGGTGTTCAGTGATGATCTCTTCCAGCACGTCCCAAACCTGCGGACGGTAACGCTCGACCATGCGCTTTGCCGACTTGATGTTCTGGGCGTGGTTGAGGTCAACCAGGCGCTTCATCACGAACGGCTTGAAGAGCTCCAGGGCCATCTGCTTGGGCAGACCACACTGGTGCAGCTTCAGCTGCGGGCCGACGACGATGACCGAACGGCCGGAGTAGTCAACACGCTTGCCGAGGAGGTTCTGGCGGAAACGACCCTGCTTGCCCTTGAGCATGTCGCTCAGGGACTTCAGCGGACGGTTGCCCGGACCCGTGACCGGACGGCCACGACGACCGTTGTCGAAGAGGCTGTCAACAGCTTCCTGAAGCATGCGCTTCTCGTTGTTGACGATGATCTCCGGAGCACCGAGGTCAAGCAGGCGCTTGAGTCGGTTGTTGCGGTTGATCACACGGCGGTAGAGGTCGTTGAGGTCGGAGGTCGCGAAGCGGCCACCGTCCAGCTGGACCATCGGGCGCAGTTCCGGCGGGATCACCGGGACGGCGTCAAGGACCATGCCGAGCGGGCTGTTGTTGGTGGTCAGGAACGCGTTGACAACCTTCAGGCGCTTCAGGGCACGCGTCTTGCGCTGGCCCTTGCCATTCTGGATGGTGTCGCGCAGGGACTCAGCCTCAGCCTGCATGTCGAAGGTCTCAAGACGCTTCTTGATGGCTTCGGCACCCATGGAGCCTTCGAAGTACAGGCCGTAGCGGTCACGCAGTTCGCGGTAAAGGCCCTCGTCGCCTTCAAGGTCGGCGACCTTGAGGTTCTTGAAGCGGTCCCAGACCTGCTCAAGGCGCTCGATGTCGGCGTCGGCGCGCTTGCGGACGTTCGCCATCTGGCGGTCAGCAGAGTCGCGGGCCTTCTTCTTGTCGGCAGCCTTGGCACCCTCGCCTTCAAGACGGGCAAGCTCGTCTTCAAGGTCGCGGGCGATCGTGGCGATGTCGCTGTCGCGGTTGTCCACCATCTGCTTCTTCTCGAGGTCATGCTCAACCTGGAGGTTCGGCAGTTCGGCGTGACGGCTTTCGGTGTCAACGCTGGTGATCATGTAGGCAGCGAAGTAGATGACCTTCTCAAGGTCCTTCGGTGCCAGGTCCAACAGGTAGCCCAAGCGCGAGGGAACGCCCTTGAAGTACCAGATGTGGGTTACAGGCGCAGCCAGTTCGATGTGGCCCATGCGCTCACGGCGCACCTTGGCGCGGGTGACTTCAACGCCACAACGCTCGCAAATGATGCCCTTGAAGCGGACGCGCTTGTACTTGCCGCAGTAGCATTCCCAGTCGCGGGACGGGCCGAAGATCTTCTCGCAGAAGAGGCCGTCCTTCTCGGGCTTGAGCGTGCGGTAGTTGATGGTTTCCGGCTTCTTGACCTCACCGTAAGACCATCCGCGGATGTCTTCCGCGGTGGCGAGGCCGATCTGCATGAGGCCGAAGGAGGATTCGCTGGACATATGGTCCCTGTTCTCTCTTGTTCTCTAAATTCTGAAGTCTTGGTTACGGGAAGAGGGAGTTGTTCCGACGGACAGCTGTTCAGGCGGTCCGTCGGAACAGCTGCTAGACCTCTTCTACGGAACTGGGCTCTGCACGAGACAGATCGATGCCCAGTTCTTCCGCAGCCGTGAAGACTGCGTCATCAGAGTCACGCATTTCGATCGTGGTTCCGTCGGTGGAAAGGACTTCCACGTTCAGGCACAACGACTGCATTTCCTTGATCAAGACCTTGAAGGACTCGGGAACGCCAGGCTCAGGGATGTTCTCGCCCTTGACGATGGCTTCGTAGACCTTCACACGACCATGGATGTCATCCGACTTGATCGTGAGGAGTTCCTGAAGGGTGTAAGCGGCACCGTAAGCTTCGAGCGCCCACACTTCCATTTCACCGAAGCGCTGGCCACCGAACTGAGCCTTACCACCCAGCGGCTGCTGCGTGATCATGGAGTACGGGCCGGTGGAGCGCGCGTGGATCTTGTCGTCCACCAAGTGGTGGAGCTTCAGGATGTACATGTAGCCGACGGAGATCGGGTCCGGGAACGGCTCGCCGGAGCGGCCGTCGAACAGACGGGTCTTGCCGGAGGAATCGATCAGGCGGTCGCCGTCACGGGTCACATTGGTGGAGTCGAGCAGGCCCGTGATTTCTTCTTCGCGGGCGCCATCGAACACCGGGGTGGCAACGGTGGTCTGTCCGGTTTCACGGGGCAGGTTCGGGAGGTTCTTGACCCACTCCGGCTCGCCTTCGATCTTCCAACCGGTCTTGGCAACCCAACCGAGGTGGGTTTCCAGGACCTGGCCAACGTTCATTCGACCCGGAACACCAAGCGGGTTCAGGACGATGTCCACCGGGGTACCGTCTGCAAGGAAGGGCATGTCCTCGATCGGGAGGATCTTGGAGATAACACCCTTGTTGCCGTGACGGCCGGCGAGCTTGTCGCCGTCGGTGATCTTACGCTTGGCTGCTACGTAGACGCGGACCAGCTGGTTCACGCCCGGGGGCAGTTCGTCGTCGTTGTCGCGATCGAAGACGCGCACGCCGATGACCGTACCGGACTCGCCGTGGGGCACCTTCAGGGAGGTGTCGCGGACTTCGCGGGACTTCTCGCCGAAGATAGCGCGGAGAAGGCGCTCTTCCGGGGTCAGTTCGGTTTCACCCTTCGGGGTGACCTTTCCGACCAGGATGTCGCCGGCTTCAACCTCGGCACCAATGTGGATGATGCCGCGCTCGTCCAGGCCTGCAAGGACTTCCTCGGACACGTTGGGGATGTCACGCGTGATTTCCTCGGCACCAAGCTTGGTGTCGCGGGCATCAATTTCGTGCTCCTCGATGTGGATGGAGGAAAGAACATCCTCAGCAACAATGCGCTGCGACAGGATGATGGCGTCCTCGAAGTTGTGGCCTTCCCATGACATGAATGCCACGAGCAGGTTCTTACCGAGGGCGAGCTCACCCTGGTCCGTTGCGGGACCGTCAGCGATGATGCCGCCAACTTCCAGGCGCTGGCCTTCGTTGACCAGGACACGGTGGTTGTAGCAGTTGCCCTGGTTGGAGCGGGCGAACTTGTTGATGCGGTAGTTCGTCTCGGTGCCGTCGTCGTTGATCATGACAACCAGCTCGGCGGAAACCTCGGTGACCACACCTGCCTTCTTCGCGATGACAACGTCACCGGCGTCGACGGCTGCTGCGCGCTCCATGCCGGTGCCCACGAAAGGAGCCTCGGAACGGACCAGCGGCACGGCCTGGCGCTGCATGTTGGCACCCATGAGTGCGCGGTTTGCATCGTCATGCTCAAGGAACGGGATCAGGGCAGTTGCCACGGACACCATCTGGCGCGGGGAAACGTCCATGAACTGGACTTCGCCGGCGGGAACCAGAACGGGCTCGCCTCCACCACCACGGGCACGGACAAGGACGGTCTCTTCGGAGAACTTCTTGTCAGCATCCAGCGGAGCGTTGGCCTGTGCGATCAGGACCTCGGCTTCGTCGTCGGCCGTAAGGTACTGGACCTCGTCGGAAACGACACCTTCGGACACCAGGCGGTACGGCGTCTCGATGAAGCCGAACGGGTTGATGCGGCCGTAGGAAGCCAGCGAACCGATCAGACCAATGTTCGGGCCTTCAGGAGTTTCGATGGGGCACATACGTCCGTAGTGGGACGGGTGAACGTCTCGAACTTCCATGCCTGCACGGTCACGGGACAGACCACCCGGGCCAAGTGCCGACAGGCGGCGCTTGTGGGTCAGACCCGAAAGCGGGTTGTTCTGGTCCATGAACTGCGACAGCTGGGACGTTCCGAAGAACTCCTTGATGGCTGCGACAACGGGACGGATGTTGATCAGCGTCTGCGGCGTGATGGCCTCGACGTCCTGCGTGGTCATGCGTTCGCGGACGACGCGTTCCATGCGGGAAAGACCGGTGCGGACCTGGTTCTCGATCAGTTCGCCCACGGCGCGGATGCGACGGTTGCCGAAGTGGTCGATGTCGTCGACGTCGACGCGAAGTTCGTGGTCTTCGCCGTCGCGCTTGCCCATGAGGGTCTTCTCGCCGGCGTGGAGCGCAACGAGGAACTTGATCATGGCAACGATGTCTTCAACGTGCAGGACCGAAGCTTCCTTGTCGCCAAGGGAGCGGTCGATGCCGAGCTTGCGGTTGATCTTGTAACGGCCAACCTTGGCAAGATCGTAACGCTTGGCGTTGAAGTACAGGTTGTCCAGCAGGGACTGGGCAGCCTCGACTGTGGGCGGCTCGCCCGGACGCAGCTTGCGGTAGATATCCAGAAGCGCGTCTTCGCGGGTCTCGGTGGCGTCCTTCTCCAGCGTCGCACGCATGGAGTCGTACTGGCCGAACTCTTCCAGGATCTGGCCTTCGGTCCAGCCGAGGGCCTTCAGGAGAACCGTTACCGACTGCTTGCGCTTGCGGTCGAGGCGGACGCCGACCTGGTCGCGCTTGTCGATTTCGAGTTCGAACCATGCACCACGGGACGGGATGATCTTCGCAGTGAAGATGTCCTTGTCACTGGTCTTGTCAGCGGTGCGCTCAAAGTAGGCGCCCGGCGAACGGACCAGCTGGGAGACAACGACACGCTCGGTGCCGTTGACGACGAACGTTCCCTTTTCAGTCATGAGGGGGAAGTCGCCCATGAACACGGTCTGCTGCTTGATTTCGCCCGTGTTGTTGTTCATGAACTCGGCCTTGACATACAGCGGTGCCGAGTAAGTGGCGTCACGGTCTTTGCATTCGGCCATGGTGTACTTCGGGTCAGCGAACTCCGGCTCGGAGAAGCTCAGGGACATGGTGCCCTGGAAGTCCTCGATAGGGGAGATCTCTTCGAAGATGTCGGCAAGTCCGGAGGTAGTGGCGACGCTGAGGTCGCCCTCCTCGACAGCCTTCGCTACCCGCGCCTGCCAGCGTTCGTTTCCGACCAGCCAGTCAAAGCTGTCCGTCTGCAGGGCGAGAAGATTCGGAACATCCAAGGGTTCGTGAATCTTTGCGAATGAGAGGCGGCGGGTGGCACCATCGGTGCTTGCCGTGTTAGCGGTTTCGTTATTAGAGGTGCTCGAGGCGACCAAGAGGGATCCTTCCACAGACCTTCAGGCGTTTTCAGATCTCCCCCGTTTGCATCCCGCAGAGTGCTCCGCAGGATACTTATTCCGGTTCCGCTATATGACCCGGACCCAGCTTGCTCATGGTTGTGCACGTTGAGGAACGGCACGTCAATGTCGCAGCTGAGAGGTAAAGCCCACCGCTATATGAAGGCTGAAGGTTAACAGGGAAGACGCAAATATCTACAATACGGCAAAGCAGCCTTCCTGTCTACCCCAGATCGTCCGTGATTGCAAGCACCGTTGCTGCAGGCACCTAAGCGGGTACCCAGGCACGGCTCCGGCGTGGAATCGCCCGATGGAATGCGCGGACCGGCACAACCGTTGAATGGGTAGGCTGGCGCATGCCCCGCGATAGCCTTGCAACACCACTCCCGGATCGGAAGAGAGATCATGACCAACTCCGCTGACGACAATGACGTTGTCATCCTTGCCGCTTCCCGTACCCCACAGGGTCGGCTCAACGGTCAATTGGCGGGGTTCACCGCCGTCGACCTCGGCGCGCATGCCATCACCGCAGCCCTGTCAGCCAGCGGCGTCAAAGCAGAACAGGTGGACGCCGTCATCATGGGCCAGGTCCTCCAGGCAGGCGCTGGCCAAAACCCTGCCCGCCAGAGTGCGATCGCAGCGGGCGTTGGCTGGAACATCCCGGCGGTGACCATCAACAAGGTCTGCCTGTCCGGGCTGACGGCCGTCATTGACGCCGCGCGGATGATCCGCAGCGGGGATGCCACCGTGGTTGTTGCCGGCGGCCAGGAATCCATGACCAGGGCTCCCCACATACTGCCGGGCTCCCGTCAGGGTTGGACCTACGGTGCAATCCAGGCCCTGGATGTCGCCGCCCACGACGGCCTCACGGATGCCTTCGATGGACAATCCATGGGCCTGTCCACGGAAACCAAGAACGTCACCCTCGGTATTGACCGCAAGGCCCAGGATGAGGTGGCGGCTGCATCACACCAGCGCGCCGCGGCCGCCATCGCAGACGGAACGTTCGACGTCGAAATCGCTCCGGTGCGCGTCAAACAGCGCAAGGGCGATCCGCTGGTCCTCACCACGGACGAAGGCGTTCGACCCAACACCACAGTGGAAACCCTGGCCCCGCTGAAGGCAGCTTTCGCCACGGACGGCACCATTACCGCGGGAAACTCCTCTCCCCTGTCCGACGGCGCCTCCGCACTGGTGCTGACCAGTCGCCGCTTCGCCAAAGACAATGGGCTGGATTACCTGGCAGTCGTGGGAAAGCCCGGCCAGGTTGCCGGGCCTGATAACTCCCTGCACTCCCAGCCCTCCAACGCGATAGCCCAAGCATTGAAGCGGGCCGGCTGGACCGCAGAGGACTTGGACTTCATCGAGATCAACGAGGCCTTCGGTTCGGTTGCCGTCCAGTCCCTCAAGGACCTGCGCTATCCCTTGGAGAAGTGCAACATCCATGGTGGAGCCATTGCCTTGGGCCACCCCATCGGGGCGTCCGGCGCACGGCTAGCACTGCACGCAGCCCACGAACTCAAGCGCAGGGGAACGGGTAAGGCCGCAGTTTCCCTGTGCGGCGGTGGCGGCCAGGGCGAAGCCCTCCTCCTGTACCGGGACTGACGGGGAACTACCGCGACTGATGGGAAACGACGTGGATGAACCTGTAATGGACGGCGCCGAACGGTTCCTGGCCGACGCCGCCGCCCGCGGACTGGCCGTAGACGTCGTCGAACGTCCTGCAGCCCGCAGCCTGGAAGAGGCTGCGGGCATCCTGGGCATCAGCCCTGCCGACATTGTGAAGTCCCTGGTGGTCAAGCACCGCGACGGCAGCTTCCTGTTCGCGCTCATCCCCGGGGACCGCCAGATCTCGTGGCCAAAGCTGCGCGGGTTGGTGGGCGTCAACAAACTCTCGCTCCCCCACGCCGATGTTGCTTTGGCTGCCACCGGCTACGAACGCGGCACCATCACGCCCTTGGGCAGCACCACCCCTTGGCCGGTCTACGCTGACGCCAGCATCACGGGGCGACGCATCTCCATGGGTGCCGGCGCCCACGGCCGCAGTGCCTTCGTGGACGCCGATGCACTCACCGCCGCACTGGGCGCCGTGGTAGCTGACATCAGCGAACCCAACTAAGTAGCGGTTGAGTGCGTAGTGAGCCCTTAAAACGCACTCAACTGCGATCTACTTGGGGGCCGTTAAAGGCAGGAAGCCCCGCCCGGTTCCTTTGACGGAACGGGGCGGGGCTTCCACAAGCAAGTCGAGTTACTTGAGGGTAACCGTTGCGCCAGCTTCTTCGAGCTGAGCCTTTGCCTTCTCTGCGGCTTCCTTGGTGGCGCCTTCGAGAACAGCCTTCGGTGCACCGTCAACCAGGTCCTTGGCTTCCTTGAGGCCGAGGGAGGTGATGGCGCGAACTTCCTTGATCACTGCGATCTTCTTGTCGCCAGCAGCTTCGAGAACGACGTCGAATTCGGTCTTCTCTTCAGCAGCTTCAGCAGCACCGCCGGCAGCGGGGCCAGCAACTGCAACAGCAGCAGCCGTAACTTCGAAGGTCTCTTCGAAGAGCTTGACGAACTCGGAGAGCTCGATGATGGTCAGTTCCTTGAAAGCTTCAATGAGCTCTTCGTTGCTGAGCTTCGCCATGGTGGCGTCCTTCCATTAGTTGGTGCAGATGCGGACCATGCCGCTCCATGCACCAGAGTTTGATTGGGGGGAGAACTTAGTTCTCTTCGGTTGCAGCTTCAGCGGCTTCGGCCGGAGCCGCAACCTCTTCGGCAGCAGCCTCAACAGCAGCTTCTTCGGCCGGAGCTTCTTCAGCGGCCGGTGCAGGTGCGCCGCCCTCTTCTTCAAGCTTGAGGCGCAGAGCATCGATGATGCGTGCAGCAGCGGATGCGGGAGCCTTGAGGACACCAGCAACACGTGCGAGCTGCAGCTCGCGGGACTCGAGGGCTGCCAGTGCGGCAACTCCTGCTGCGTCCAATGCCTTGCCTTCGAAGACGCCGGTCTTGATAACCAGATGCTTGTTGGCCTTGGCAAAGTCCGTCAGGCTCTTGGCAGCAGCAACAGCGTCACCCTTGATGAAGGCGATTGCAGTGGGGCCGGCAAGCTGATCGTTGAATGCTTCAACACCAGCTTCCTTGGCTGCAATTGCACTCAGGGTGTTCTTGACGACCGAGAACTTGGTGTCCTGGCCGAGCGCAACACGCAGTTCCTTGAGCTGTGCAACAGTGAGCCCGCGGTATTCGGTCAGGACAGCCGCGTTCGATTCCTTGAAATCGTTGGTGATCTCTGCAACTGCGGAGATCTTGCTAGGCGTTGTCATAACCCTCCTTCCGGGGAATAAAGCCGGTCTTCCGGGTCCCCGCTCACGAGAGCTAAAACTAAAAAACGCCCCGCGCAGATGTACGGGGCTTGGCTCAACACAGTGTGATCCGTGGAGACTTGCTTCGTTCACCTGCGCCGGCCGCCCTACGTTCAGGGTCCTTCGTCAAGGAATTCACTGTGGCCTCAGGGGCGTAGCTGCAGAATTGAGCTGTGCTCGAAAGAGTGGATTCCCATCAACCGACGGTCTTTGGTACTTCAAGGTTACGGGACAGTGTTCCCCAAACCAAATCGAGGGCCGGGCTAGTCAGATGACGTCGTGCCCGTGCTCCGGCCCGGAAGTTCCTTCTGCCACAGTCCCGTGACCCCCGCGGTGGTGAAACCGAGCTGCTTGTTCACGGTGAGGAGGTAGCGGTTTTCAGGAGCGTTCCACGTGTAGATCACCCGGGCATCGGGAAACTGCTCGCTGAGCCGTTCCATGTTCGAGACCTTGATCAGCAGACCAAGCTTGTTGCCGCGGTGTTCCTGCAGGACCAGCGTGTCGTCCTGGAAAACCACGTCCTGGCGGTGGGCCAGGACGCTGATGGTGGTCAGGCCCACGAGCCTTCCGCTCTCAACATGCTCGACGGCGGTGACCACCGTGCGTCGGCCCTGCGCCAAGGCCGCGTCTTCCGTTTCGCGAAGGACAGCGGGGTCAAAGACCATTCCGCTGGCCTCCACTTCAGGGGCCTCGTCCTCCCCCTCGTCCCGGACAACTTCACCAGCAGCGTTCTCCAACGCCGCCACGGCCTCGAGCCAGGGTTCCGGGCAGCGGTCAGTCCAGTGGTGCAGTGCGTATCGGCCGCCGTTGGCTTCCTCGGCCTCAAGCTGCAAGTCACCCACGAGCTTGGAATCCAGCGGCAGCGCGCAGGAACTGAACTGTTCAATGTGCTGGAGGGTATAGCCGGCGCGCTTGGCGAAGTCCACCTCCCTGCTGCTGACGGGAACAAAGCCCGCGCCGCTGCCGGGAATCAGCTGGTCCTCGGGTACCTCGGTCAGCGATGTTGCCGGATGGTTCGTGTCCACCAGGATCATGGTGCGGCCTTCTGCCCGGGCCAATTGTTCGGCCGCTTCAAGCAATTGGCGCCCCACCCCTTGGCTTTGGAACTCGGGCAGGATGTCCAACGTGAACTCGGCCAGGTCCATGTTGTCTGCCAAAGGCAAAGCAATGTCCACGGTGCCCACAATCGCGCCGTCCACCTTGGCCACCAGGATGATCTGGCGTTCATAGGGGTCTGAGAACTCAAGCAGCTTTTCCAGTGGCGTGTAGGCGAGGTCGTCGCTCCCCCACGTTTCCATACGTACCCGGCGGCCTACTTCCACAGCATCCAGGAAGTCAGTGGCGTCGGGGCTGTCCAGGGTGTCAGGCACCCACAGCTGCTCGACTTGAACGGTCTTCGCCTCGTCTACAGTCATTCCAGCCGTTTCTGCCATTCGCCTTCAAAGCCGGAAGGCTTGAATCCAAGGGCGATATTTATGGCCAGCATATGCCGGTTTTCATTGGCGTTCCACGTCATCACCGACGTGGCGTCAGGCCACAGCTCCTTCGCACGACGAAGATTGGCGATCTTGACCACCATCCCCAGGCGATGGCCCCGGTGTCCTGGCGCCACCAACGTGTCCTCCTGGTAGATCACGGCAGGCAACGCCCCCCGGTGCGTGAGGACCGTGTAGGCCGCCAGTTCACCTGTGGCATCGTGACGCGCAACCGCCACCACCGAGTCAACACCGCTCGCCGCCCAGGTGGACTCCTCCTGACGGACGCGTAGGGCATCCCATTCCTCGCCTTCCCAGCCAAGGCCAGCAATGGGAACCTCGGTGCTCATGAGGCTCTTGAGGCGTGCGAACACGTCGACAAGTTCCTCTGGGCACTTGTCCTGCCAGGCAATGACGCTGTAACCGCCAGCCCGCCGTGTTGCCTCAACATCGAGCACCCGCAGGACTTCCTCCTCGACGGGGAAGGGCAGCGTGCTGTTGGTTTCGACTTGTTCCAGGGAATACCCATGATGAAGGGCGAACTGTGTGGATGCGGAATCCACGGGGACACCGCCTGTTCCTGACTTCGCATCCAATAACGCGGCGCCTTCCAACACCGGCGCGATTGGCTCCTCGCAATACGCGTCAAAGGAGATACGGCCCCGCCCGCGCGCCAGCTGTTCCAGCACCCCCAGTATCCTGGACCCGAAGCCGCGCCGCCGAAAAGGTGAGTCGACAAGGACGTCCACGCCCGCCGTCGTCGTGTTTTCGCTCAGTGGCAGGGTCAGCGTTCCGCTGCCCACCACGGCGCCGTCACGATACGCCAGAAAAACCTGCCGCTCTTCGTACGCGTTGCCCTGCCAGAAGTGGACAGCCTCGGCCAAGGTGGGGCTGCGGTCCTGATTTCCCCAGAGCTCACGTTGGTGGGCCACGAGCAGCCCGTGAAATACCCGGAAGTCGGATGCATTACCTGCGTCAGGACTTTCGGGGACGGCAATCCGCTTTACCGACAACCCGCCATTGACGGAAGAGTTCGACGACGACACGCACCACAGCCTACGGCGCTCCTTCTCCTGCGAACAGGTCAGGACAAGAAAACCAGGCAAGAAAAAAGGACCGCCCGGCAATGCCGGACGGTCCTTCCCTCAGAGCCAGTGCTCGCGAAGCTTACGCGTCGGTGAGAACCTTGGTGACGTTCGGGTCCACGGTGATGCCCGGGCCGAACGTGGTGGCAACAGTTGCCTTCTGGATGTAGCGGCCCTTGGAAGCGGAAGGCTTCAAACGAAGCACCTCTTCCAGTGCAGCTGCGTAGTTCTCGGCCAGCTTGTTGGCGTCGAAGGAAACCTTGCCGATGATGAAGTGCAGGTTCGAGTGCTTGTCGACGCGGAAGTCGATCTTGCCGCCCTTGATGTCGTTGACAGCCTTGGTGACATCCGGGGTAACCGTACCGGTCTTCGGGTTCGGCATCAGGTTACGCGGGCCGAGGACCTTACCGAGGCGGCCAACCTTGCCCATGAGGTCAGGGGTTGCCACTGCGGCGTCGAAGTCGGTCCAGCCGGCTGCGATCTTTTCGATCAGGTCATCGGAACCAACGAAGTCGGCGCCGGCAGCGATTGCTGCTTCAGCCTTGTCGCCGGTTGCGAAGACGAGGACGCGGGCGGTCTTACCGGTGCCGTGCGGCAGGTTGACGGTGCCACGAACCATCTGGTCGGCCTTACGCGGGTCGACGCCCAGGCGGAAAGCGACCTCAACGGTTGCGTCGAACTTGGAAGGGTTGGTGTCCTTCGCGAGGGTGATGGCTTCGATCGGGGCGTAGACCTTGTCTGCCTCGATCTTGGCTACGGCTGCCTCATATGCTTTGCTGCGCTTTGCCATGCTGCTGTTTCTCCTTGTGCAGTTGTGGTCTGCGGACCGCGCTGGGCCCTGCCACAGTCGTGGATCCGGCAAGGATCCTGCGACATTTCAATGTTTCAGATGCCGGTTGCCCGGCGGGTGAAGGCTGGAATTAGCCTTCTACGGTGATGCCCATGGAGCGGGCGGTGCCTGCGATGATCAGGGCGGCTGCCTTGATGTCGTTGGCGTTAAGGTCTTCCATCTTGGTGGAAGCAATTTCCTCGACCTGTGCCTGGGTCAGCTTGGCAACCTTGACGGTGTGCGGGGTAGCCGAACCCTTGGCAACGCCTGCAGCCTTCTTGATGAGCTCTGCAGCCGGCGGGGTCTTGGTGATGAAGGTGAAGGAACGGTCTTCGTAGACCGTGATTTCGACCGGGATAACGTTTCCGCGCTGGGATTCCGTTGCGGCGTTGTACGCCTTGCAGAATTCCATGATGTTGACACCGTGCTGGCCAAGTGCAGGACCGATCGGCGGAGCCGGGTTAGCGGCACCTGCCTGGATCTGCAGCTTGATGAGGCCGGTGACCTTCTTCTTGGGAGCCAATGTAGGGTCCTTCTCTCAATAGCTTCCTGGGACACAGGAGCGCGTCCCAGGTTTTTGGCCGCCATGGCGAGGCGGCCGGCCGCTCCCGAACTGCTAAGCAGGCAGGACTGGAGCGAAATTTTGGAATCAGCTAGATCTTGGTGACCTGGTTGAATGCGAGCGTCACCGGGGTTTCGCGCTCGAAGATCGAGACCAAGACCACCAGGGTCTGGGACTCGGGCTTGATCTCGGAGATCGTTGCCGGAAGGGTCTCGAACGGACCTTCCTTGACGATGACCGACTCGCCGACCTCGAAGTCGACGGCCACGGGAGCCTGGTTCTGCTTGTTGACCGGCTTGCCCTGCTCTGCCTGCTCTTCTTCGAAGACCGGGGCGAGCATGGAGAAGACCTCGTCAAGGCGCAGCGGGACGGGGTTGTGGGCGTTGCCCACGAAGCCGGTGACGCCCGGGGTGTGGCGGACGGCGCCCCAGGAGGCGTCGGTCAGGTCCATACGGACCAGGACGTAACCGGGAATGCGAACGCGGTTGATCACCTTGCGCTGCGCATTCTTGATCTCGACGACTTCTTCCATGGGGACCTGGATTTCGAAGATGTAATCTTCCATGTCCAAGGTCTGGATACGGGTCTCGAGGTTGGCCTTCACGCGGTTTTCGTAACCGGCGTAGGAGTGGATGACGTACCAGTCACCTTCCTGGCGGCGCAGCTTGGCCTTGAATTCTTCAGCCGGATCAGCCGGCGCTGCAGCAGCAGCGGCTGCCAGGTCGTCGCCGTCGGACTCTTCCGAAGCGTCGTCTTCGTCTGCAACATCGCCGGACGCGTCATCAGACTCATCGTCAACGTCAGCTTCGAAGTCCTCTTCGGAATCGTCGGCGTCGGCAGATTCGGGCGCAGCAGAATCAACCTCGGACTCTTCCGCAGCCTCAACTGCAGCGCCCTCAGTTTCTTCCAGCTCAGTCTCGTTTACCTCGAGCTCCTGCTCAGACACTTGGTCTCCTGCTTCCTCATTGCCTAACATGCCTATTTAAATGGCTCAATTCCGCAAACCCCGCAAAATTCCTGAACTACCAAGGAATTTCGCACAGTTTGCGGACAGATCCGCTTAGCGGTCCGTAGCGCCTGACCCACCGAAGACCCAGCTGACTCCCGTGCCGAAGGCCAGGTCCAGAAGGGTGACGATGAGCATCATGATGGCCACGAACACCAGCACCACGAGCGTGTAATTGATCAGTTCCTTGCGGGTGGGAGCAACGACCTTCTTGAGTTCACCAATGACCTGGCGGACGAAGAGAGCAATACGGGCGAAGAAGCCACGATCGGCTTTCTTGGCGGGACGGCCCTTCGAGCTGCTGGCAGCTGTTTCGGTCACCTGGTCCTCACTCACCTTGCAAAGTCGTTGACCCGACTCTGATCAGAGCCATGGTTGCTGCGCTTGTCCCGGCGTTTCCGCCGGGACAGCTTGCGCAGGGCAGACAGGACTCGAACCTGCAACCTGCGGTTTTGGAGACCGCTGCGCTACCAATTGCGCCACTACCCTATGGATCAAATCCATGTTTCAGGCCGCACTTCAGCCTGTGGTGCTTTTCAACACCGGTGAACCAGTCTACGCAAGAATTTCGCGATAGTCGAACCGGCTCAATTCCGGCCCTCCCAGCGCCAAAAACCTGTGACCAGCATTATCAGTCACAAAGTCCGGCAGTCGCCCGGGAGGTCCGCAGAACAGCATAAGGTAGTTTACGTCGAATCCCATCATCCAGCCCACGAGCTGCCTGCGAAGAACGGTACATAGATGTCTGCCGGAACAACTACCGCCCGCATTTCACAGCGAATCTCCGCCATTGCCGAGTCCGCCACCCTTGCCGTTGACGCCAAGGCCAAGGCACTGAAGGCCGCGGGACGTCCCGTGATCGGTTTCGGTGCCGGGGAACCCGATTTCCCCACCCCGGATTACATCGTCCAGGCTGCCATTGAAGCTGCGGGCCAGCCGAAGTACCACCGCTACTCCCCCGCCGGTGGCCTCCCTGAGCTGAAGAAGGCCATCGCGGAGAAGACCCTCCGGGACTCGGGCTACCAGGTTGACCCCTCCCAGGTCCTGGTGACCAACGGTGGCAAGCAGGCTGTCTACAACACCTTCGCTACTTTGGTGGATCCGGGCGACGAGGTCATCATTCCCACCCCGTTCTGGACCACCTACCCGGAAGCCATCCGCCTCGCCGGCGGCGTGCCCGTTGAGGTCTTCGCCGGCCCGGAACAGGGATACCTGGTGACCGTCGAGCAGCTGGAAGCAGCCGTGACCGACCGGACCAAGATCCTGCTGTTCGTTTCCCCGTCCAACCCCACCGGTGCCGTGTACAGCCCGGAACAGGTAGCGGAGATCGGCAAGTGGGCCGCGTCCAAGGGCCTGTGGGTCGTCACGGACGAAATCTACGAGCACCTGACCTACGACGGCGTGGAGTTCACCTCCATCGCCACCGCCGCACCGGAACTCGGCGACAAGGTTGTCATCCTCAACGGTGTGGCCAAGACCTATGCCATGACCGGTTGGCGTGTGGGCTGGATGATCGGCCCGGCTGACGTCATCAAGGCTGCCACCAACCTGCAGTCCCATGCGACGTCCAACGTCTCCAACATCATGCAGGTCGCCGCCGCCGCTGCCCTCACGGGTCCGCTGACCGCCGTCGACGAGATGAAGGTGGCCTTCGACCGTCGCCGCAAGGCGATCGTTGCCGGCCTCAACGCGATTGAAGGCGTTGAATGCCCGACGCCGACCGGCGCCTTCTACGTGTACGCGGACGTCCGCGGGCTGCTGGGCAAGGAATTTGAGACCTCCAACGGTCCTGTCCGTCCTTCCACCTCTGCTGAACTCGCCACCCTGATCCTCGACGAGGTTGAGGTGGCCGTGGTTCCGGGCGAAGCGTTCGGTCCCTCTGGCTACGTCCGTCTGTCCTACGCATTGGGCGACGAGGACCTCGCCGAAGGTGTCCGCCGCATCCAGGAATTCCTGGGCAAGGCCAAGTAGCAACAAGCGAACGAAAACGCTCTTCCACCGTGACAGGTGGAAGAGCGTTTTCGTTTAAGGCGCGGGAGGTGGGAGAGCGATCGGGAAAACGCGACGGGAGGTGGGAGAGCGTCAGAGGAGGCGGCGCTCGGCCGCCCATTTGGTGAGTTCGTGGCGGCTGGAGAGCTGGAGTTTCCTGAGGACTGCGGAGACGTGCGTTTCCACAGTCTTGATGGAGATGAACAACTCCTTGGCGACTTCCTTGTAGCTGTATCCCCGCGCAATGAGCCGCATGACTTCGAGCTCACGGGCAGAGAGTTTATCCAGCTCATCGTCCGCAATATCTGCCGGGGCGGTGCCAAAGGCGTCCAGCACGAAACCGGCCAGCCGGGGCGAGAACACAGCGTCGCCGTCGGCCACCCTGATGACGGCGTCGGAGATCTCCTTGCCGGAAATGGTCTTGGTGACGTAGCCACGTGCACCGGCACGGATCACGGAGACGACGTCCTCGGCCGCGTCAGAGACACTAAGCGCCAGGAAGCTGGTGGTGCCCAGCAGCGCGGCCGAGCCGGCAATGACCTCCCGGCCGCCGCCGCCCAGTCCACCTGGAAGGTGGACATCCAGGAGCACCACCTCCGGACGCGCCTCCGCAATGACGGCAATGGCCTGTTCCACCGTCCCGGCTTCGCCGACCACATTCATGCGGGCATCGAGGTCGGCCTTAAGCCCGGACCGGAAGATCGTATGGTCATCCACGATCACCACACGCACGCTGCGTCCTGGATCACCGTCGGGGTTGGTGTTCATTGCTTCGCATCTCCATTCCGCGATTCGTTGTTCCGCTGTTCACCGGCGTCGCCATTGGCCGACGGCAGTGCCAGGCGTACTTCAGTGCCGTCGTCGCTGCTGTTGATGGTTGCAGTGCCGCCATGCCGCTTCATACGGCCAATAATCGATTCCTTGACGCCCAGCCTGTCGTCCGGGACAGCTTCGGGATCGAATCCGGGCCCCCGGTCCTTGATGAAGATCTCCGTGCTGCCGGCCGTACTTTCCAAATACACCGACACCGTTCCGCCGCCATGCCGTGCGGCGTTGAGCATCGCTTCCCGCGCCGCCTGCACCATGGCCTCATGCCGGTCCGTCATCTCGGTATCGCCGACAGTCACCACCTCCACAGCATGGCCGTGCAAGTCTTCCACCTCTGCTGCGACGGCCTTGATCCGATCGGCCAGGAGGCCCGATTCCTTGGCGGCATCGCTGAAGAGCCAGGCCCGAAGTTCGCGTTCCTGCGCCCTGGCCAGGCGGACCACGTCCTGCTCGGAACCGGCCCTGCGCTGGATCAGTGCCAGGGTCTGGAGAACGGAGTCATGCAAATGCGCCGCGATTTCAGCGCGTTCAGTCTCGCGGATGCGGCCTGCCCGCTCGGTTTCCAGGTCCTTCCAAAACTTGAGGCCCCACGGCAGCAGGACCAGGGCAACGCCGCCAAGGACGGCCACGGACGCCAGCAGTGCCAGCCATGTCTGCTCCCAGGATCCCGAACCGGACACCATCACCAGAACCCCTGCCACCACCAACGCCAGGCCGGCCGCCAGGCGGACCCATCCGCCGGCTTGGTCGGCCTTGGTCTTGTCCACCAGGCCGGCCCTGCGGGTTTCGTCGAGCTGCATCCAGGCAATCGCGGCACCCCCCAGGATGGCCGCCGCCGGAATGAGGGTACCCAAAGGAACGTCGACGCCGAACTGGCGGGCGATCAGTATGGCCGCCACCAGGAGCAGTGCCGCGCCCAGCAGTATTTCCTTGCCGTACTGGATCCGCCGGAAAGAGAACCACGAAGCCAACGAATTCTCACCGCCACTGGCGGCCCAGTTCCAGGAGGAGGAAGCGTTGCCAAAAGCTGCAGGCCCAGCGGGAGGAACCGAACCCGGGCCCGGGACGGAACCGCCGCCTTGGACCGGCGCACGGGGAGGGACAAAGCCGCCGCCCGCAACAGAACCATGGACCGGCGGTGGGCCGGCCACCGACGGCGACGTTCCGGCGTCGTACGCTTGCGGGGCCCGACCGCCTCCAACGCTGGGAACCGACACACCAGCGGGCCCACCAATGGGCGCCGATACGGGCGGCAGGCTCACCGCAGGAGCAATGGGCGACGCCGGCCGGCGGGCGTTGCGCTTGGCGTTCTCATCCGCCGTAGGAACCATGGTCCAAAGCCATGCATAAAAGGCCACGCCTGCCCCGCCGGCGAAACAGGCGAGGATCATGCCGAGCCGGACGAACTTGACCGGCCAGCCCAAATGATCGGCCAGCCCGCTGCAGACGCCCGCAATCATGCGGTCGCTGCTGCGGACCAGCACTGGGCGTTGTACGGCGGTTGTCATGTACCAATCCAAACACGGATCAGGGTGACCCGGACCGGAAACCAGCGTTGTTCGGGGGTCGCTCAGGGAACATTCAGGGTATCCCCCAGTAGAGGGAAGGGGCGGCCGGGCGGCAGGATCGAAGTATGAACGCGAACAGCATGAATCCAGAGGAACCTGGAACGCCAGGCACGGCCGGCAGCTCCGGCTCCGGCACCACCACAGGCGCTCCCACCGGCGCCGCCGGTTCCGCTTCCGGGGCACCGGGAGAGCCTACTGCCGGCGCTTCTGCGGGGACTGGTCCCGCGGCCGGCAGCTACCCGCCGGCCGGCGACGAACCGGCCGCCTCCCAGCAGAACTTCTTCGACTGGATCCGCAACCAAGGCATCCGCCGTGGACCGGACCGCTGGATCGGCGGCGTGGCAAGCGGTGTAGCCCACCGCTTCGGCATCGACCCCCTGATCGTCAGGGGCATCTTCATCGTCCTGGCACTCTTTGCCGGTGTGGGCGTACTGCTCTACGGCATTGCCTGGGCGCTCCTGCCCGAACCGGACGGCCGAATCCACGTCCAGGAAGCTGCCGCGGGCCGCTGGTCCGGAGGCATGACGGGTGCGTTGATCACGTCGATCATCGGACTGCCGAGCCTGGGCCGCGGATTCTGGGGCTGGGGTTGGGATGGCCTTCCCGGCCTGTTCTGGACCCTTTTCTGGATGGGCGGCGTCTTCTACCTCATCTACTTCCTGGTCCAACGCAGCAAAGCCTCGAAGGGAACTCCGCCCGTGAGCCAGCAGAACTATTCCCCGACACCCGGCCAAGCGGCTTACGGGACGCCTGCTTCCTACGGGACGCCTACCGCCTACGGGTCTACGGCGACGGCCAACACTGGCGTGCCTGCCTACGGTGCAGCGGCACCCGGCACCAAGCACCAGGGACGGCCCAACCCCACTGGCGGCTACGGTGCCCGGCCGGTTCCGTCGTCGGGACCCTTCAGCCCCTCAGGACCCTCCGGTCCCCGTCCGCCGTACGGCCCCACTCCCCCGCAAGGCTGGCAGCCAAAGCCTGCCGTTCCCAAGCGCAAGGGCCCGGGACCCGCAATCGTGGCAGTCTCTGCCGGCGCAGCATTGCTGGCCGGCGGTACCTTGAAAGCGCTCGACGCCGGCAATGTCATTGACCTGGGTAACTCCGCCAACGCCGTTGTCTGGGCTACCGGTGCGGCCGTCCTGGGCCTGGGCATCCTCGTCGCGGGGTTGCGGGGCCGGACGTCAGGGTTCCTTGGCTTCCTGGCAGTGGTTGCCCTGATCATTGGCGGAATCTTCAACGTCATCCCCAGAGACGGAGACCGCTTCACCTTCCACGACGTGAATTGGGCGCCAACGAGTCTGGAACAAGCACGCCTGGGCATCAACGTCACCGGGGCCAAGGGCTTGGTGGACTTGAGCGAAATGACCATGACGCCCCCCTTGGTTTCCGAAGTCACGATTCCCGTTGACGCCACCGCCAGCAACGTCACGGTCATCATTCCCGACGACGTCCCGGTGGAAGTCAGGGCGGACATGACATTCGGCAACCTCAATGAACGCGGCGCCGACCGCGGCGGCCGGCTACAGGATGAGACCACCCTCTACAACACCGAAAAGCCCGGAGCCAACCTTGTGGTGGAGATCGACGGCACGTTCAGCAACGTGACCATCCAGGAAGGAAACTGACCATGAGCACGAACGAGCCAGGCAACGCGCACGAAACCCAGCCGACAACGCCACTGCCCAGGGAAACCCATCCAACGGAAGCGCTGCCCAGGGAAACCCGTCCCACCGAGGCCTTGCCCAAGCCCAGCCTCCAGCAGATCCCGCTGACGCCGCCGTTGGAGCGCACCTTCCAGGCGGAACATACGGACGACGACGAGCCCCGGCAGGCACGTATCGGCACCGCAGTGTGGGGTCTGATCGTGATTGCACTCGCAGCCTTGATCGTCATCTCGACTCTCGGGTGGGTGACGCTGAACGGCACCTATGTGTTGATTGGCCTCATGATCGGCGCCGGAGCGGCCCTGGTGGTCGGAGGACTCCTTTCGGCCCGCAAGGGTTCCAAGAAAGTGACCACCACGAAGTGACAAAGCAACCACAACAGGGAAGTCTGTAGCCATGGACAAGTTCTTCAGCATCGTCAGGGGCTTCGGCCTGAAGCGTGGACCACAGCGCTGGTTGGGCGGTATCTGCGGAGGAATCGCGGCAAAGCTCCGGGTGGACGTTGCCTACGTCCGCGTGGCCTTCCTGCTCTTCTGCTTGCTGCCAGGGCCGGCGTTCGTGGTCTACATCCTGGGCTGGCTTCTTCTGCCGGACCAGAACAACAAGATCGCGCTCGAGTCGTTCATCAGCCAGCGTTCCCGGTAGTTCCCGGTCATAAAGAGACGTGAAGCGCCCCGCCTGCTGGCGGGGCGTTTCCTTTGTTTTCAGCCACGTTTCCAATACCGCACGCCACGGGTCAAAAGTAACCGTTTGTGTCCCACCCCACATGCCCGTCTACAATCATGGGGAGCTCAGCGTGGCGCTCTGCACGTATTCCTCCAAGCCATGAGTGAGCAAACATGAAAATTGGCATTCTTACCAGCGGTGGCGACTGCCCCGGCCTCAACGCAGTGATCCGGGGAGCAGTCCTCAAAGGCATCGCCATCCACGGCCAGGAGTTTGTTGGCTTCCGTGACGGTTGGCGTGGTGTGGTTGAAGGCGACGTCATCGACATCCCCCGCACCATGGTCCGCGGTATTGCCAAGCAGGGTGGCACCATTCTGGGCACCTCCCGCACCAACCCGTTCGAAAACGGCGGTGGTCCGGATGTCATCAAGGCCCACATGGAGCGGCTGGGCATTGACGCCATCATCGCCATCGGCGGCGAGGGAACCCTCGCCGCAGCCAAGCGGCTCACCGACGCCGGCCTGAAAATCGTCGGCGTCCCCAAGACCGTGGACAACGACCTCGACGCCACGGACTACACCTTCGGCTTCGACACGGCGGTCCAGATTGCCACGGAAGCCATCGACCGGCTCCGCACCACCGGCGAGTCCCACCACCGTTGCATGATCGCCGAAGTCATGGGCCGCCACGTCGGCTGGATCGCGCTCCACGCGGGCATGGCGGCGGGCGCGCACGCCATCCTTATTCCCGAGCAGAAGGTCAGCATCGAGGAAATCACCGAATGGGTCCAGGAAGCCCACGACCGTGGCCGTGCTCCGCTGGTGGTGGTTGCTGAAGGCTTCGTTCCCGAACACATGGAATCTCCCCACTCCGAACGCGGCCTGGACACCTTCGGCCGGCCCCGCCTGGGTGGCATTGCCGACCAGTTGGCCCCGGAAATCGAGGCACGAACAGGCATCGAAACCCGCGCCACGATTCTCGGCCACATCCAGCGCGGCGGCGTCCCCACCGCCTACGACCGCGTCCTGGCAACCCGCCTAGGCATGGCCGCCATCGACTCCGTAGTGGATGGCCGCTGGGGCACCATGGTGGCCCTGAAAGGCACTGACATCTCCCACGTGGGCTTCGAGGAAGCCCTCGGCAAGCTCAAGACCGTGCCCCAGCACCGCTACGACGAAGCGTCGGTGCTCTTCGGCTAGTCGGCTAGGCTGAATCCATGACTCTCGAGCCCACGTCCGCTGCCATCATCCAGCTGGCGTGGGCTCGCCATTTGGGGCTCGACGACGACGCTTTCGCCACCGCCGCGGCACGGGTCACCGCCTCACCGGCGGACCCGGGCGACCCCGCGCACCGCATCACGCTCGTGGACGACTCTGCGCGGGCCGTGGTCTTCCTGAGGCTCTTCGGGGTTTCGGCCTTGGTGGGCCCACAGTGGGCACTGGACGCGGCCGCCGGACTGCCCGACACCGAGCTCGCCCAGCACGTCACGCTGCTGACGTTGACCCGCTCACACGGTGGGCACGGACTTGGATCAACCGCGTTGTTCTTCGCTGACGATTTACCCCTGCAGCAACCTTCGGAAGACCTCACCGTCTCGCGGGGAAACCCCGAGGCGATCAGCCTGGAAGCGCTGTGTCCTCCTGACGACGTCAATGAGGTGGGGCTGCAAGGGCTCGAACACCGTTTCACCATCATGCACCCGGACGAGGAACTGCCCACCCCCGTGGCCTGCGGTGCGTACTCCGAATGGGAAGGCATCCTGGGCAACATGGGCGTCTTGGTGGCACCGCCGTGGCGTCGGCGCGGTCTGGGCACCTTGGCCGCGTCCATTGCAGCGCATGAAGCCTTGGCAGCCGGGCTGACACTCCAGTGGAAGGCCGACGTCAGCAACACCGGAGCGCTCGCAATGGCCCGCAGCCTTGGCTTTGCCACGGGCGGGCTCCACGCGAGCGTGCTCCTCGGCTGACTCCCCCGGAGTTTTTGTACAGATAATGCCCTTTAGGAGCCTTCTTAAGGGCATTAGGTGTACAAAAACCCTAGGTGTTGAGATCAGCCTTGGCGGTTTCCGCAGCGGAGCTGGCATTACCGCCCCACCCGCTGACGGCCTTCGGCTTGCCGAAGAACAGCGCCACAACCGCGCCCAGCAGAATCGCACAGGCGGGCAACAGGATGGCTTGGCTCATCGCCGTCGAGAATCCTGCATGAAGCGCTTCCGGCAGCACGCCGCCCATGGACGCCTCGCCGACAGGAGCACCGGCGGGAGCTGCGGGCAGTTCCGCTGCCAGCCGCGACTGGATCAGGGCAGCAATGGCCGCCGAACCCAGGACAGCACCGATCTGGCGCGTGGTGTTGAAGACTCCCGAACCTGCCCCGGCTTGGCGCGGTTCCAGGTTGCGGGTGGTCGCATTGGACACCGGTCCCCAGATGAAGGCGTTGGCTACGCCCTGCAGTGCGCTGGGAAGCAGAAACATCCAAATAGGGGTGTCCGGTCCCAGCAACGCCGCCGTCCAGAACAGGGCTCCGGCCATGCACACGAGGCCGAAGGCGGCAAAATACCGCGGGTTGGCTCGATCAATGAGCTTGCCCACGAACGGCGCCAGCGCACCCGAAATAACGGCCATGGGGATCATGAGCAGCGCCGACTGGGTGGGCGTCAGGCCGCGCACGGTCTGGTAATAGAAGATGGTGGGCAGCGGGAAGGCCGTCACCGTGAAGCCGACAGCCATGATGGTGCTGTTTCCCAGGGAGAAGTTGCGGTCCTTGAACAGGCCAAGGGGCAGCAACGGTTCCCCGCCACGGCGTTCGAGCAGCCACTGCCAGACGACAAAGAGCACCAGGACCACCAGCCCGGTGACGATCAGGCCCCAGACCGAAATGAAGCCGGTGACAGTCCCCCACTTGTACGTTTGGCCCTCCTGGATGCCAAAGACCAGCAGGAACATGCCGACGGCGGACAGCACCACGCCAACGACGTCGAACGTGTGGCTGTGCGTGGTCAGTTTCGGCACGAACCGGGTCACCAGAATGAACGCCACAATGCCGATGGGCACGTTGACGAAGAAGATCCACTCCCAGCCCAGGCTGTCCACCAGCACACCGCCGAGGATCGGACCCACCAGGACAGCCATGCCGGCGGTAGCGCCCCATAGGCCCATGGCAGCACCGCGGCGGTCCGGCGGGAAGATGCGCGTGATGACGGCCATGGTCTGCGGGGTCATCATGGCCGCTCCCAGGCCTTGAACGGCGCGGGCGGCGATGAGCATGGTGACGTCACCGGAGAGGCCGCACCACAACGAGGCCAGAGTGAAGACCACAAGGCCGATCAGGTAGAGGTTCTTGGGACCGAACCGGTCCCCCAGCCTGCCGGTGATGAGCAGGGGCACGGCATAGGCCAGCAAGTAGGCGCTGGTGACCCAGATGACGGCGTTGATGTCCGTATTGAGGCCCTCCATGATCCGCGGATTCGCGACGGACACAATGGTGGTGTCGATGAGGATCATGAAGAAGCCCACCACGAGTGACCACAGCGCGGGCCACGGCTTAGCTACGTTTTCCAAGGGATTCCTTTGGCTTGTTTGAAAGTTCGGAGGGAGTTGTCAGGGGTTCGTCCCAGGGCAGCTGCCCGTTGCCCAACTCCTCAAGGAGGCCGCGGATCCACGCGATCTCCGTTCGGCGCATTGCTTGTTGGTACGTGATGTCTATCCAGTATTTGCGGTCCAGTCCCTTGGCTGTCACAGCAGCCTCAGCACGGACGAGGAAGTCCAGATCAGCGCCCAGGGCCACCACCCGTTCCGCCAGGAGTTCCATCACCACGTCAGCACGAAGGTGATGCGCCTCGGCAATGGCATGCGGAAAGAGGGGGTATTCGTTGACGGGGGTAGAGAGCATGGCTTGGAGCCGGGCATCGAGCGCTTGGTGCCCGGCGGAGGTGATCCGATACGTGGTCCGTTCCGGGCGGTTTCCTTCCCGTTCGGTTCCGGTTGCCTCAACGAATCCGTTCTCCTCCAGCCGGCCGACGGCGTGGTACAGCGTGCCGGGGCGTACTTTGACCAGCCTGTCTTCGTGGCGGGCCATCAGCACCTGGTACATCTCGTACGGGTGCATGGGTTCTTCTGCCAGGAGCGCAAGGGATGCGACACCGAGGGGCGTCAGGTCGGAAGCTTTGGGCACAGCTCACCCCTTTCCACGTCATATATTCCACCACAACTATTCCATGTGGAATATTAGGGCGCAAGTAAGCCCGGCCGCCTCAGCGACCGGGCTTGCCCGGCGATTGGTGTGCTTAGCCCAGGAGCGCCAGAATCTCAGACCGGGCAAACATGGCCGCGGCATCGCGCGCCGAGGGCGTTCCGGCGTCGGGGTCCGCTCCTGCGTCCAGCAGCACCCGGGCCACGCCCGTGTACCCCTTGAAAACAGCCCCTGCGAGGGGCGTCTGCCCGCGGTCGTTGGCGGCATTGGCATCAGCCCCGTGGTGGAGGATCAGCTGCACGGCTTCCTCGTGCCCGTGGTAGGCAGCGAGCATCAGCAGGGAATCACCCGCGGCATTGGTCAGCGTGGCGGGTGCCCCGGCGGCCAAATAGCCGCGCAGCAACTCGGTATTGCCTTCACGGGCGGCATCGAAAAGGGCGTGGGCAAGCGCCAACGTTTCCTCGTCGGCGCCTGCATCGGGGCTTGTGGGCTCGGAACCTACAGGCTGGTTCAGTTGGCTCATCGGTGGGGTCCCTTCAGGAATCCGGTCTGGCGCCCGACGACCTGGCCGGCGTCGGGGGCGACGATCACTTCCTGGGCAGCGACGTAAGGCTCCTCGCCGTCCATCACCGTCAGGGTTTCCTCCGCTGAAACGGAACGCTTAACCACGGCCAGAGCCACAGGTCCCATTTCGAAGTGCTGCGCCACCGATGTCAGAGTACCCACCTTGCGTTCCCCGGCAAATACAACACTGCCAACGGCGGGAAGCGTGTGTTGGGAACCGTCCAACTGCAGGAAGACGAGACGGCGCGGCGGGTGCCCGAGGTTATGCACCCGGGCGATGGTCTCCTGGCCCTTGTAGCACCCCTTGTTCAGGTGCACCGAGGTCCGAAGGAGATCCAGCTCGTGGGGGATGGTCTTCTCGTCCGTCTCGGCACCGAGGCGGGGTCGCCACGCCGCAATCCGCAGGGCATCCGCCGCCAGGGAACCGGCCAACGGAAGACCTTCGACGGCGCTTTCCAGTTCGGCCGTCGGGACCAGGTATTCGAACCACGGACGTTCAAGTCCCGGGTGCGACTCCTCCGCGACGATGCTGTAGGCATAGCCGCCCGGGCTGACATGGGGCCACGGATCCTCCCAGACCAGGCGGGACGTCAGTTGCTCCACCGGCTTGGTCGAGCCGAGCACGGCCCACTGCTCCGAGACATCGGCGATCTCGACACGGAGCATGAACTTCATCCTGTTCAGCCACTCGGCCAAGGGCGCCGCTTCCGCGGTCTCCACGATCAGCCAGGTGGTATCGCCGTCGTCAATCACCCGGGCATCAAACTCAATGCGCCCCTGGACACTCAACAACAACAGCTCGCTGGCTACCCCGGGCTGCAGGTTGGTGAGCTGCTGCGAGGACAAGGTGTTGAGCCAGCTCAGCCGGTCCGGTCCGGACACTGTCACCACACCGCGGTGCGAAAGGTCGACGACGGCGGTGCCGGTCGCCAGGGCGCGCTGCTCACGCAGTGGCTCGCCGTAGTGGGCAGCGACGCCGGCGTCCAAGCCGGTGTCCTCGACGGCGCCAGGGCGCGACAACAGAGGGCTCTTGTAAGTCATATGTAGTAGAAGTCCTTGGGGCTCAGCGGTATTCCGCGGGTGGCAATATTTCAGTTCAGCGGTATTCCGGGTTCTCGAAATCAAACCGGGTGCCCGCTTTCCATTCCTCAGGCAGGTTGCCGTAGGACGGAATGCCCCCTGCGTCGCGAAGGAGCTTGGCCATGTGGAGCAGGTTCCACGTCATGAAGGTGGTGTTTCTGTTAGTAAAATCACTCTCCGGGCCGCCGGATCCTTCGTCCAGATAGCTGGGCCCGGGACCTACTGGACCAATCCATCCGGCGTCGGCCTGCGGGGGGATAGTGAATCCAATGTGCTGGAGGCTGTACAGCACATTCATGGAGCAGTGCTTGATGCCGTCCTCGTTGCCCGTGATGAGGCAACCGCCCACCTTCGGGTAAAACGCCCATTGGCCCTTGCTGTTCAGCTCGCCCGAATGGGCATACAGGCGCTCGATGAGTTTCTTGGTCTGGGACGAGTTGTCGCCCAACCAGATCGGTCCCGCGATCACCACGATGTCGGCGTCGCGGACATCCGGATAGATCTCCGGCCATTCGTCGCTCTTCCAGCCGTGCTCGCGCATATCCGGATATACACCACTGGCGATGTCGTGATCGACGGTCCGCACCAGCTTGGTAGTGACACCCTGCTTCTCCATGATGTCGCGGCTGATCCTGATCAGGCCATCAGTGTTGCTCAGCTGCGGCGACGGTTTCAGCGTGCCATTGAAGAAGACGGCCTTAAGGCCCTCGTAGCCCTCAGGCTTGAGGTGGTTGTTCACTATCTGCTCCTTTGCTGGTTGCGTACGGAACGAAAAGTGAGGCCTCGAGGTCAGGACACCTTATGGAGGAATGCCGAGGCGTGGGCTTCGAGTGCCTTGCCGCTGGCTGCAACGTCCCAGCGCCACAGGAGGTTGCCGTCCACCAATCCGAAAATCCGGGTGGCAGCGGTGTACTCCTTGGAGTGGCTGCCGCGCATCACCATGTCGGTGCTCAGTTGGATCTGCGGGCCCTTGATCTGGCCGTAGTAGAGCTCGGTGATGCCGCCGGGGTGGGCGATCGACACAGAGATATCGAAGCCGCCGTCCTTGTTGCGGCGCTCCTCAACGTCATCGGCCGTCTTGAGCACCGGAACGATATCGGCCGGGATCAGCCCGGGGCCGCCGTCGCCCTCCTGGAGCTTCCGCTCCAAAGCCCAGAACCCGGTCTCAACCGTCAGCGGTCGCAGCTTTGTACCGGCGTCGTCAGCGAGCCAGGTTTCGGCCCGGTACTGCAGGTACGGAAGACCGTTATGGGTGAAGGAGGCATGCTGGACAAAATGCTCCGAATCCTCGTCACCGCTGCCGAGCCGGCCGCGGCCCTCCCACTCACCAATGAGCCAGGAAAGCGGGACGAGTTCAGGCGTCAGGTCTGTTGGGATCTCAATAGGCACAACGACTACCTTGCGTGGACTGCAGGATCAGAAGGTTTACTTCTGGCCCTGGAAAAGGCGGTAAACGACAAATCCTGCAAACCAGGCCATGGCAACGCTGGCCAGGCCAAGGAGAACGAGGAAGAAGATTTCAAATGCGAGTACAGACATGATGCAATCCTAACCGCTAGTAGATGAGTAGTTTGTCTATGAAGTACGCCAAGGCGCCCACGGCCCAGACAGGGGCCACGCCCATGCCCACGGCTGCAGGAATGTTAAGCCGTCCCCGCCGGAGAGTGGTCATCCGCCGGAAGCACACCAGGACCGAGCCGACCACGACGCCCACCAACGCTGCGGGAAGTACCGCGATATCCGAAAATACCAGGCCAGCCAGCGGACCCATGAGACCAGCCATCACCACGCCCAGGGGAGCAACGATACGGTCCGGCCAACGGATGATCCCCACCAGCAGTGCCACCGCTGCGCTCAGGCCGGCCACCAGGACCATCTCCTTGACTCCGTTGAACCGGGCGCTGGCAATCCAGCCGGCGCCAAGGCAGTTCAGCAGAACGCCTGCGCTGCATCCGAGCGTTGATTCCAGTCGTTGGGCCTGGCCCGTGCCCCGCACGAGTTGGACCACGAACACCGCCATCACGCCCAAGGCAACAAAAGCAGGTGTTCCGTCCAGGAATCCGGGAGCAGGCAGGTAGGCGGCTGTGACAGCCGATCCCGCGCCGGCCAGTCCAATGACGGACGCCAACGTCTTTTTGGCCGGGACGCCAAGGAAATGTGGCCAGCCAATGCCTACGGCCGCGGACGCCGCGATGCCAACGCCCACCATGGCCTCCCGGGAAACGAAGGTGCTGGACACGATGGCTGCGAGCGCCACGAGTCCAAATACCCCGATACTCCAAGACTTCACTGTGTGCCGACCTCAATCCGATGTGCCTTACGACCTCTCGACAATCCTGCCTTAAGCCGGCCCAATATGTCGTAATTCCAGCGCCTGCCTGTCACGAATCCATGTGTCGTAAGGCACTGATGGGTATACTCAGACTTCAACAGCGCACTGTGTTCGCCGCGATCCCCGTTACAACGGTAGAGACGGACCATGCGCTGTGACCGACCGGTGAGACTCCGGTTTCGACGCCCGATGATGCGCGTACAGCCCATTGGAGGAACTATGTCGCACATCCTGCTCCTAACGAACAGCACCGGCTCTTCGGTGGACATTTTGCCTGCCTTGGAGTTGTTGAACCACCGTGTGCACATCCTCCCGGCAGAACCCACTGCATTGCTCGAAACCGATCCCACGGACATCGTCTTCCTGGATGCCCGCAAGGATCTGGTGGGCGCCCGCTCACTGACGCAATTGCTGAAGGCCACCGGTCTGAGCGCGCCCCTCATGCTGATCCTCACTGAAGGCGGCATGGCTGCCGTCTCCTCCGCGTGGGCCGTGGATGACATTGTCCTGGACTCCGCCGGTCCTGCAGAGGTGGAAGCGCGCATCCGCCTCGCCATGGCGCGAGCTGTCACCGGGGAAGAAGAGACCCAGACCGAAATCCGGGCCGCCGGCGTCGTGATTGACGAGGCCAGCTACACCGCACGCGTCAACGGCCAGCCACTGAACCTGACGTTCAAGGAATTCGAACTCCTGAAGTACCTGGCACAGCACCCCGGCCGGGTCTTCACCCGCCAGCAGTTGCTGACCGAGGTCTGGGGCTATGACTACTACGGTGGCACCCGGACCGTGGACGTCCACATCCGACGCCTTCGCGCCAAGCTTGGCGTGGACCACGAAAACTTGATCAGCACGGTCCGTAACGTGGGCTACCGGCTCACCCTTGTCCGGCTCCCGGACGATGAGCTCTCTGAAGCCTGAGTACCCGGCTTACTGAACACAAAGTGAAGAGGCCGGAATCCACATGGATTCCGGCCTCTTCATTTCTTGGTGGAGGACATACGGGTCGAACGTATCGAGGCCACCCCACTGGTGGATCCCCCCAATGCCCGGCCACGTGGACAAACCACAAGCCGAACGAGATAACGAGACTACCTCCCTTCCGCGGGGACATCAAATCACGGGGCTTGCCTCGGACGTATAGCCTTGCATCATGAGTCACGCGCACCCGGAAAACTGGCCCGTCCTGATCATTGCCGGCGCCTTGGACCCCGAAATCCTCAAAGACGTCAGGACCCTCGCCGCTGCTGCGGAGGAGTCCGACGGGAACCCTCCCTTTTCGGAGCAAACGCTGGTGATGCTGCGCGGCGCCGATGCCGGCGATCACTCCGTCTTGTCTTTCGTCCTCTACGCTCCCGATGAGGACTCGGATCCCGCCACCGGTGAAGACCTGGCCGGAACCGCCGTCGTTATTGAAGACGGGGATGGAAGCGGCGTGCTGGAGCTGGCTGTGCACCCGAGCTACCGCAACCAGGGCGTGGCAGGGAGGCTGCTGGACTCCTTGCGGGGCAAACGCAGCCTGGACGGACTCAGCGCATGGTCGCACGGCAACCACGAAGCCGCTGCCGAACTCGCGAAGCGCTTTGAATACCGGCCTGTACGGGAACTGTGGAAGATGCGGCTGATGTCGTCTGCCTCCTCGCTGCCCGACGCCGGGCTCCCGGACGGCGTCTCGCTCCGCGCCTTCGTGCCGGGCCAGGATGAGCAAGCCTGGCTTGCCGCAAACCGGGCAGCCTTCTCGCACCACCCGGAGCAGGGTTCGATGACCCTTGCGGACCTTGAGGCGCGGAAAACCGAAGAGTGGTTCGATCCCGAGGGCTTCCTGCTGGCCGTCAACGCCGACGGGGAACTGCTGGGGTTCCACTGGACCAAAGTCCATCCCCGCCAGGGGCAGCACCCTGCCATCGGCGAGGTGTACGTGGTAGGCGTCACGCCCGCCGCGCAAGGCCTGGGCCTGGGCAAAGCGCTGACGGTCGCGGGAATCCAGCACCTCCAGGACAAAGGCCTGCATGCTGTGATGCTCTACGTGGACGCCGACAACCATGCCGCAGTAGCCCTTTACCAGAAACTCGGCTTCGTTCGCTGGGACACCGACGTGATGTATGGCCCGATGACCAAAAAATAACCATGTGGGATCACTTGGCCCAAAGCCGGTGACATCTTGGATTCGCGCACTGGAATTGCTTGTAATGTGGGAGGAAACCCCCGTCCTGAGCTTAGGAGAACCCCATGCAGCCGGACCCCGTCGGCACCGCCGGATCCACCTCTAAGGGCGCAACACTGCCCCCGCGCTTCGGGTCCTCGGAAGTGCCGGCCTCGCGGGCCACCCAGGACCGCATCGACATTCCGGAGTTCGCCCCGAGCCTTGTGCCGGAGGGGGATATCTCCCCGGACCGCTTCCTGGACCGCGAACTCAGCTGGCTGGCGTTCAACTCACGTGTGCTGGAGCTCGCTGAGGATCCGGACCTTTTCCTGCTGGAACGCGTCAGCTTCCTGTCGATCTTCGCTTCCAACCTGGACGAGTTCTTCATGGTTCGGGTGGCCGGCCTCAAGCGGCGCATCGCCACGGGTTTGGCCGTACCCTCCCCCGCAGGCCTGAGCCCCATTGAGGTGCTGGAGCAGATCAGCGAGGAAGCCCACAGGCTTCAGGAGCGCCATGCACGGGTCTTCGCCGAGCAGATCCGTCCGGCCCTGGCCTACGAGCACATCCACCTCATGCACTGGCATGAGCTCGATGAGGATGCCCGCCACCGGATCAGCATCATGTTCCAGGAGAAGGTCTTCCCCATCCTGACACCGCTGGCCGTGGACCCTGCGCACCCCTTCCCCTACATCTCGGGGCTGTCCCTGAACCTTGCAGTGATCGTGAGCAACCCGATCAGCGACAAGGAACTCTTCGCCCGCGTAAAGGTTCCGGACCAGCTCCCGCGCCTCATTTCCGTGGATGGACCGCGCGCGGGTGCCATCCCGGGCCGGGTTGCCAGGTTCATTGCGCTGGAAGAAGTCATCGCCGTCCACCTGGACAAGCTCTTCCCCGGGATGGAGGTCCTGGAGCACCACACCTTCCGCGTCACCCGCAACGAGGACCTGGAAGTTGAAGAGGACGACGCCGAGAACCTCCTGCAGGCTTTGGAAAAGGAACTGCTGCGCCGGCGCTTCGGTCCTCCCGTGCGGCTTGAAGTCACCACGGACATCAACCCGAACATCAAGGCGCTGCTGATTCGGGAACTTGGCGTCGAGGAGTCCGAGGTCTATTCCGTTCCGGCACCTCTTGACCTCCGTGGGCTGTCGGCGATCAGCGGTATCGACCGCGCCGATCTCCACTACCCCAAGCACGTACCCCACACCTCCCGGTACCTGAACGAGTCTGAGACCTCCAAGGCAGCGAACGTCTTTGCCGCCATGCGCCGCAGGGACATCCTGCTCCACCACCCATACGACTCCTTCTCCACCTCCGTTCAGGCATTCCTGGAACAGGCGGCCGCGGATCCCAAGGTGCAGGCCATCAAGCAGACCCTGTACCGGACCTCCGGCGACTCCCCCATCGTGGATGCCCTGATCGATGCCGCCGAGGCAGGCAAGCAGGTCCTGGCCCTTGTGGAGATCAAGGCGCGCTTTGATGAGCAGGCCAACATTTCCTGGGCCCGCAAACTGGAACAGGCCGGCGTTCACGTGGTGTACGGCATCGTCGGCCTGAAGACCCACTGCAAGTTGTCACTGGTGGTCCGGCAGGAAGTGGACGGCCTGCGCCGCTACTGCCACATCGGCACCGGCAACTACCACCCGCGTACGGCCCGCTACTACGAAGACCTCGGCTTGCTGACGGCCAATGAGCAGGTGGGCGAGGACCTGTCCAAGCTGTTCAACCAGCTCTCCGGCTATGCGCCGAAGTCAACGTTCAAGAGGCTGCTTGTAGCGCCCCGTTCCGTCCGTGCGGGTTTGGTGGACAGGATCGAAGCTGAGATCCGCAATGCACGCGCCGGCATCCCGGGCCTCGTGCAGATCAAGGTCAACTCGATGGTGGACGAAGCCATCATCGACGCCCTCTACCGCGCTTCGCAGGCCGGTGTGAAGGTTGACGTCGTGGTGCGCGGCATCTGCTCGCTGCGGCCGGGAGTCCCGGGACTCAGCGAGAACATCACCGTCCGCTCCATCCTCGGCCGCTTCCTGGAGCACTCACGTGTCTTTGCCTTTGGCAACGGCGGCGAGCCCGTGGTGTACATCGGTTCCGCCGACATGATGCACCGCAACCTGGACCGCCGCGTGGAAGCCCTGGTTCAGTTGGCCAGCAAGGAAGACACCGCAACGGTCATGGACCTCATGCGCCGCTACGTCGATGACGGGACCGCCAGCTGGCACCTGAACGATCACGGACACTGGACCAGGCATCACCAGGACGAGGACGGCAAGCCGTTGCTGGACATGCAGTCCTGGCTCCTGGAGTCGCGTTCACGCCAGCGTGCATCGGCCCGGCGGTAGAGGAAACACTTGAACAGCGATACACCCGTGGCGGATCAATCAGACCACCCCGGCGAGCCGGTGGCCGTGATCGCGGCCGGCGCCATTCCGTGGCGGATCAACAAGGGCACCCTTGAGGTCCTCCTCATCCACAGGCCCCGGTACGACGATTGGTCCTGGCCCAAAGGAAAGCTCGACGCCGGCGAAACAGTTCCGGAGTGCGCGGCCCGCGAAGTGTGGGAGGAGATCGGTCTCCAGGCCCCGTTGGGCATACCACTCCCGCCGATTCACTACCACGTTGCGGCCGGCCTGAAAGTGGTGCGGTACTGGGCTGTCAAGGTCAATGGCGCGCAGCTGAGGCCCGACGGCAAAGAAGTGGACAGCGTTATGTGGTGCAGCCCTGACCGGGCTGCCTCATTCCTGAGCAACCCGACGGATGTGGAGCCACTGGAATACCTGGAGAAAGCCCACGTCCGCGGCGAGCTGGACACATGGCCCCTGGTACTGATCCGCCATGCCAAAGCCAAGCCCCGGTCCTCCTGGACCAAGGCCGAGGGCGACCGCCCATTGGCAGCGACGGGCCAGCGTCAGGCAGTTGCCGTCCAGCGCCTTCTGGAGGTCTGGAAACCGCAACGCGTGGTGACAAGCCCGTGGACCCGCTGCGTAGCGACCATTGCCCCCTATGCCAAGGCCAGCGGTGCCAAGGTGAAACTGGTGGAGGCCCTCACGGAGCACCACCACCAGCGCTCTCCCAAAAAGACTGCTGCAGCCGTTGAGGCCTTGTTCGACAAGCAGGTGCCCATCGCGGTCTGCACACATCGTCCGGCCCTACCCACTGCCTTGAAGCAGCTGGGCCAGCACATGTCGCAGGGCCTGAAGGCGCTCCTTCCTGCCTCAGACCCGTATCTGACGCCCGGCGAAGTGATTGTCTGCCAGGTTGTCCGGGGATCCGAGCGGAAGATCGTCTCCGTGGAACAGGTCAAGCCCTTCGACGACTAGTCGTTTTCGTGCGCCCCAGGTTTTTGTATCAAATGGTTGATACAATGATCGCACTGTTCGATACAAAGAACTGTTCGATACAAAGACTTGGGGGTCTTCGACGTGTTTTTAAGCCTGCCACCGATGTTCTTCCTTGGCCCGGTTGTGGGCGCCGTCATCGTGTATCTGTTCCTTCGGATGCAGGTGTGGTCCACGCCGGACTCCCAATCCGTTGCGTCACACGGGCTATGGGTGGGCATCATTGGTTGGATGGCCAGCTCCTTGCAAGGGGCCATGAACACGGGGATCCTTCGCGTGAACCCCTCGGGGGCCAGCGCCCCAACAACTCCCGAGCAAATCTCCGGCGCACTCGCCTGGCCCATTCTCGCCTGTCTCGCCGTCCATGCCTTGGGGCAGCTGAGCTACCCCGCGCCGAAAGCGCCACGCAGGTACGCCGAACTGACCGTCCGCAGGATCAGGGACTTCCTCCCCCGAAAACTTGCTTGGACGACCGCCGCCATTTTTGCATTCGCGGCCCTGGTCATTGCCTGGATCGCCACGCTCCCCGGCCACACCCCGGTGCTGCCTGCTCCACCGAGCCAGGCGACGCCAACCGACAACGGGTATATGGGACAAGGACAGGAAGGCCGGATACCCGGGTGGGAACTGGCCGCGTGGCTGGGCGGGGCGCTGCTGGTTCTCGCCGTCGGGACCCTCCTGGTGCTGGTGTTGATTGCCCGCCGCCGGCAGCTTGAAACACTCGACGGCGACGATAACCGGACGCTCCGGGTGATAGCCACCAACCGTTTGCTCCGGACAGTCGCTACAATCTCGGCCGGCTTGGCGAGCATCGCCGGGAACTTCGCCGCGCAGCCCGCCCCTGGCGCCCTGTGGCAGTCGTCCTGGTTCAATTACGTCGGCATGGTCAACATGGCGGTACTGCTGCTCATGTGGTGGTGGCAGGTTCCCGAGCTGCCATCGCTGCTCAATTCGGTCAAGACCACCAGCACTGCCGCACTCCGCGCCGATCCACGAACCCATGGGGCCGCCCGGCTCAGCATTTCCGTTGGAGCGGCGCTGGGCGTACTGGGCGTTGTTGCGCTCATTGCCGGCTACGCGATAATCCTGGTGCCTGCCCGAACACCTGAGCCCTGGGCTTTTCCGTCGATGACCGGCGTGGTCGCCGTGATCCTCTTGGCAGCCATCGCCGCGGGCGATCTCATGATCGGCCGCAATTACGGTACAACCGATGCTCCCCTCCAATGGCCGCGGCAGCCCGTCTCCAAGGGCTTGCTCTCTTTTGCCATAGGCAGCGCCCTGGTACTGGCCGTCGCGCTCGTTTTCGCAGTGGCCGGCGAGGTGCAGCCGTTCGGTCCCGGGACGTGGACGGCCGCGGTTCCCGTCTCCTTGGTGGTCGCGTTGGCCGGCACCGCAGCCGTCCTGACGGTGCGCCGGCGTCGAGGTATCCCGGAGACAGACGGCAACGCAGGACTGGACGCCGCCCTTCGCGCCATCAGCATGTACCGGATTGTCAGGACCCTGGCAGCGTATTGCCTGGGGCAGGCCGCCGCGCTGCTGATCAGCGCGGGCAACGCCTGGTACGGAATGTTCCCTCCCGCCGGAAGCCTTGATCCGATCGGCCCCAGCCCCCTCCCCGTGATCGGCATTGTCCTGGCAATCATCGCGGTCATCGTGGCCATCACACCTGTCCGCAGCCTGTTGCGCACCCTCCCCCGGGGGAACTCCACCAAGCAAGGGGAACACGCACAATGACCGCCGGGATCACAGTCGACCTGGCGGATCCCGTCCCGCCGTACGAGCAGATCCGCCGCCAGCTCAGTTCCCTGATTGCCGTCGGAGTGCTGGAGCCTGGAAGCCGCCTGCCCACGGTCCGCAGCCTGGCAGCGGACCTGGGCATTGCTGCAGGCACCGTGGCCCGTGCCTACAAGGAACTCGAGCAGTCCGGGCTGATTGAATCACGACGACGGAACGGGACTGTCGTCGTCGGGCCACCCCACGCGCCGGACGGCGCTGTTCGCGCGGACGCGGCGGTGATCTCCGCCGTCGACGGTTTGATCCGGACGGCGCGGGCCGCGGGCATTGGTGACGACACTCTCATTGATCTTCTCCGAGGACGGCTGGCAAGTAAGCTTGAGGAGTGAGCATCCCCACCCCTTATGAAGACCTTCTGCGCGACGTCATGGCCAACGGCACGCACAAGTCGGACCGCACCGGAACCGGAACGCGCAGCGTTTTTGGCCGCCAATTGAGGTTCGACCTTGCCGAAAGCTTCCCGCTCATCACTACCAAGCGGGTCCACTTCAAGTCCGTGGCAGTAGAGCTCCTGTGGTTCCTGCGAGGCGACTCGAACGTGAAGTGGATGCAGGACCAGGGCGTCTCCATCTGGGACGAATGGGCTGACGCAGATGGCGAACTCGGCCCCGTCTATGGGGTGCAGTGGCGCAGTTGGCCTACTCCCGACGGTGGCCACATCGACCAAATCTCCGAGCTCATGGCCAACCTGGCCGCCAACCCCGATTCACGTCGGCACATTGTCTCTGCCTGGAACGTTTCCGAGCTCAAAGACATGGCACTGCCACCTTGCCATGCCTTCTTCCAGTTCTATGTGGCCGACGGCAAGCTGTCCTGCCAGCTGTACCAGCGCTCCGCGGACACCTTCCTGGGCGTACCGTTCAACATTGCTTCCTACGCGCTGCTGACGCGCATAGTCGCGCAGCAGCTTGGCCTCGAGCCCGGGGAATTCGTCTGGACCGGCGGCGACGTGCACGTCTACGACAACCACGTGGACCAGGTTGCCCAGCAGCTCAGCCGCGAGCCCTACGAATACCCGCAGCTGAAGATCCTTCGAAAGCCCGACTCGATCTTCGACTACACGCTGGACGACTTCGAAGTTGTGGACTACCGCCACCACCCCACCATCAAGGCGCCGATCGCCGTATGAGCACTCCTTCCTCCGGGACTCCTTCCCAGCTGCCCGCCGTCATCTTCACCCAGGAAACCGCTGGCCGCATGACGGGCATTGGGATGGTGTGGGCCCAGGCAAAGTCCGGCGTGATCGGCAAGGACGGCACCATGCCGTGGCACCTGCCCGAAGACCTGAAGCACTTCAGCCAGCTCACCACGGGTCACCCCGTCATCATGGGGCGCAAGACGTGGGAGTCCTTTCCCGAAAAGTACCGTCCGCTCCCGGGCCGTACCAATATCGTGGTGACGCGCAGCGCCGAGTGGGCGTCCACCCCCGAGGCGGAGGGCGCCGTCGTGGTTTCTTCGCTTGACGATGCGTTGCTGGAATCCCAATTTGCGCCCGGCGGCCAGAAGGTCTGGATCATCGGGGGCGGCGAGATCTTTGAGCAGTCCATGGGCATCGCCAACCTTGCGGTCATCACCATCATTGATACCGATGTGGAGGGTGACACCTACGCGCCCCGGCTGGGTGATGATTGGACCTTTGACACCGTGGCGCCGCCCGAGGGCTGGCTCACCGCCAAGAACGGCACAAACTACCGGTTCACAACGTGGCGCCGGACCGAAAGCTAGGAAAGTCCGCATGCTGAAGAAACCTGAAACCCTGTTCGTGCTGGGCTATATGCTGCTGCCGCTCTTCGCCCTGATCTCCGCCATTGTGGGACTGACCATGATCCTGGGGGGCAACAAAATTGCCGGGATCATCGTGCTGGTCGTTCTCACGCAGGTGTTCACGTTTGGTGCCTTCTTCGCCCTGCGCAAGCGCAAGGCCCTTTTGCTGCAAGGGCACGACGCCGGCCACTAGCCATTGCGGGCGGCGAGCCGGGCCGCGTCGACGGGTGCCGGCGTCGCGCGGTGCCTGCGTGACGTAACCAACAGCGGCAGTTTGCTCCGAAAGTTTAGACTTGGGGAATGACTACAGCAGCTAATCCGTCCGTTGGACTGGTCGGTTGGCGTGGCATGGTCGGCTCCGTCCTGATGCACCGCATGCAGGAAGAGAACGACTTCGCCAACATCAACCCGGTATTTTTCTCCACCTCGAACGCAGGAGGTGCCGCCCCTTCCTTCGCTGATGGGGCAGGCAAGCTCGAGGACGCGTTCGATATTGAGACCCTGGCCAAGCTGCCGATTATTGTCACCGCCCAGGGCGGCGACTACACCAAGCAGGTCCACGGCGAACTGCGCAACCGTGGCTGGGACGGCCTCTGGATTGACGCTGCCTCCACCTTGCGCATGAATGACGATTCGATCATCGTGCTGGACCCCATCAACCGCGACGTCATCGATGCCGGCCTCTCCGGCGGAGTGAAGGACTTCATCGGCGGAAACTGTACGGTCTCCTGCATGCTCATGGGCCTCGGTGGCCTGTTCAAGAACAACCTCGTGGAGTGGGGCACCTCCATGACGTACCAGGCTGCCTCCGGTGGCGGCGCACGCCACATGCGCGAGCTCCTGAACCAGTTCGGCACCCTCAACAACGAGGTCAGCAGCGAACTGGAGGATCCCGCGTCGGCGATCCTGGAAATCGACCACAAGGTCCTCGCTGCCCAGCGCAACGGTGTTGACGCCACACAGTTCGGCGTTCCGCTGGCCGGGTCCCTGATTCCGTGGATCGATGCCGACCTCGGCAACGGCCAGTCCAAGGAAGAGTGGAAGGCCGGCGTCGAAACCAACAAGATCCTCGGCACCGGCAACGGCTCTGCCGGCAAGGACCACATCGCCATGGACGGACTGTGTGTCCGCATTGGCGCCATGCGCTCCCACTCCCAGGCCCTCACGCTCAAGCTGCGCGAAGACCTGTCCGTGACGGAGATCGAGAACCTCCTGGCCAAGGACAACGAGTGGGCCAAGGTTGTTCCCAACACCAAGGAAGCCTCCATGGCCGACCTGACCCCCGTGGCTGCATCCGGCACGCTGGACATCCCCGTGGGACGTATCCGCAAGCTCGAAATGGGTCCGGAATACATCAGTGCCTTCACTGTTGGCGACCAGCTTCTGTGGGGTGCCGCCGAGCCACTGCGCCGCATGCTCAACATTGTCACCGGCAAGCTCTAGCCATTCTTGTTCGAAAACCCGCTGCTCCGTTGCCGCCCAGCCACGGAGCGGCGGGTTTTCCTCGTTTTGGTGGGCATTTCAGCGGGCCGGTTTTCAGCTGTTCATGAACTTCACGTACGCCCTGCCCTGAGCTTGGAACGAACGCTCAGCTGCCGTGCCCAGCTGACCGGCGAACGGCTCCGGAACCACACTCACCGCTTTCCCCGTGACCGGCCTGGCCCACGTTCCCACCACTTCACCCCCGGACACCATGATCCGTTTGAACACACCGTTCTTTCCCGGGACAACACGCTCCGCGAACTCAGGGGCCAGGACCAGGCTCCGGTCCTGGTAACCGAGCAGGAACTCGTCGAACCCGGGAAGTGCCAGCAACGAGCGTGAGCCGGGGACGCCGTCGTCGAGCATTGCTGCTGTCTCCGACGACAACCAATAATTGGTTCCGCCGAGAGGCAACTCGACCAATTGGTCCTGCAGCGTCTTGAGGGCTGCGCGTGCCTCGATGAGCGGCACTTGGCTCCACCACGAGAAATCCTTGATGGTCGCAGGACCGTGGCTCCGGAGGTAGCGGTACAGCAGCTCCGCAATGCCCTCCTCGCGCCCGAGGTCCCGCGACTCCGGAATCCAGTCCTCGAACGGCACGAACACTTGCTGTACGCCCGCTTTACCGTTTGACGCAGCCATAGGTCCCTGCACCAGCCACGCCCGCTGGCAAAGACTCCCGAGCAAGTGGATTCCCCGCTGCGCCTTGGTGATCTGGCCCGCGTCCTCGAACGCCTGGAAGAGTTGCTCCCGGGTTGCGCCGTGGGCGCCCCCGGCTGACGTGAGGACCTCCATGGTTTTGAAGGCAATGTCGCGGCAATGGCTGATGTCGTCCGGCGTGATCGCCAGTTCACGGTGGCGGCCAGCCACCATATTCATGAGGCGGTCGCTGGTGATGCCCAGGATCCAGCGGAGATCTTCCGGTGCGAGTAGGTGGAGCGTCCCGCGCATGGGCCACGAACGGACCACAGACCCGGCATCGAGGGCTGCCCTGACGTCCGAGGCGCGGCTGCCGGGCACACGCTGGCCGACCGCCCAGAGGGCCGAGCCCAGGTCCTGGGCCTGCATGGCCGTCATCCAACGGACCGCGCCAGCAACGGTTGGAAAGCCGCCGCCCAACAGTCCTTGGCTGGCCAGGCGCAGTCGGCCCATAACTCGCGGAGTTGGATCGGTGTGGGCTGAAGGCATGCTTCATCCTAAAAGGGCCAACGTGCACAGGGAACATTGCCGCCTCTCCCAGCCCTCACCCAGCAGCGGATCCTACGATGAATCCATGCTTTTTGGCGATCTTGCTCCGTTCGTGCGGCCGATGAGCCGGTGGTTGGCTACCGCCGGCTGGTTCTGCACGCTCGTCGGGCTTGGCGCCGGACTGATCGTGGCAGTGGGGACGGGCGTGAGCCTTTCCTCATCGATGCAAGCCATCCAGACCGTGAGTCTGGTGGCGACCGCCGCAGCAGCGCTCCTCATCGGTACGGCAGCAGCGACCCAGCCAGTAGCAGACCGCGACGACGATGCCCCCGAGCCATGGTTCTACCCGACCGCCGCCGCGCAGGTCCGCAGCTTCCTGCTGGGAGCCCTCGTCATGTTGCTGGGCTTGGTGGGGTTCGCAACTGCCGGGCTTTTCATGCCCAGCGGGCCATCGCCGCAGAGTATCGCCTTCAGCCAGATCTTCCTGTTGGGCTCGGTCAGCTGCGGGCTCACGTTCCTGCTGCTCAACAAGATCCTGCCGATCGCAGAACGTCGTACCCGCTAGGAGAGGTCCCGGGCGGACACGCTAGAGACTGACACCGATCAATAACGGTTCCGGGTGCAACTCAATACCAAAACGTTCGACGACGCCGGCCTGCACCTCACGTGCGATGGCAACCATGTCCGCAGCCGACGCAGAACCCCGGTTGGTTATGGCCAGTGTGTGCTTGGTGGACAGGGAGGCCCTGCCACCCGAAACGCTGGACGTCTCGAGTCCGAAGCCCTTTCCGAATCCTGCCTGGTCGATCAGCCACGCAGCGGAGAGCTTCACCATTCCATCCGTTCCCGCGGGGAACTGTGGAGCGTTCTCCGGTAACTCCGCGGCATGCCCGGCGGCCACGATCGGGTTGGTGAAGAAGGAACCGGTCGAATAGGTGTCCCGATCCGCAGCGTCCAAGACCATGCCCTTGGATGCTCGAAGCCGCAGGACTTCCCTCCGGACATCGTTGGAGTAGGCGCGTTTTCCGGCCTCAACGCCCAGCACCCTGGCCAGTTCGGCGTAGCGGATGGGGGCGCTCATCCGTCCCAGCGGCAACTGGAACTCGACCGTCAGCACCACATAGCGGGGCGAGCCCTCCACCGTGGTCTGCTTCAGGATCGAATCGCGGTACCCGAACGTGAGCTCGGAGTTGGTGAAGGTCTGCACCGCATTGCGTTCGCGGTCCCAGGTGCGCACAGCGGCAATGGTTTGTGAAACGTCCGCACCATAGGCGCCCACGTTCTGTACTGGAGTGGCTCCCGTGGCTCCCGGAATTCCGGATAATGCCTCCAACCCGGACCAAGCGTGCAGCACGGAGTGTTCCACCAGTGCATCCCAGTTGTGGCCCGCCTGCACCACCACCGAAACGCCGCCGCAGCTGTCCTCCGAGTTCACGGTGAAGCCTTCTGACGCGATCTTCAGGACGGTGCCGGGGTAGCCTTCGTCGGAAATCAGGAGGTTGGAGCCGCCTCCGATGATCAGGAGTTTCTCGTCGGCAGCGTCGGCGGACCTGACGGCGTCGATAATTTCAGCCTCGGTGCGGGCCTCAACATAGTTCCCTGCGGGGCCGCCGACGGCGGCTGTGGTCAAGTCGGAAAGCAGTGTTTGGGTCACCATTCAAGCCTAACGGGCTTCGTCCGGCTGGACGGACGTGGCCTTCTGCTGCCCGGACAGCGGAGCCAGGAAGAAACTGACCACCAGCAGCACCAACGGCGCCAGCAATGAATGCAGGATGCCGAAATGTTCGGCCAGCAGTCCCAGGAGTGGCGGACCGCAGAGGAAGGCTCCGTAGCCGATGGTGGAGACCACCGAAACCCGGGCAGCCGCGTGGACGGGGTCATCGGCAGCCGCGGACATCCCCACCGGGAAACCCAGCGAGGCGCCAAGGCCCCAAATCGCCAAGGCAACAAACGCGAGCCACGGAACCGGTGAGAAGACAAAGAGGGCAAGACCCACGACGGCGGTGGCCGAGCACCACCGCATCACCACCACGCGGCCAAAACGGTCCAGGATGGCGGTTCCGGCGAAGCGTCCGATGGTCATGAACGTGACGAACAATCCGTAGCCAACAGCGCCGGCGGCATCGGACTGCCCATGACCGTCGGCCAGTGCCAAAGCCACCCAATCCCCCGCGGCCCCCTCAGCCAAAGCCAAACCGAGGACCAGGACGCCGATCAGGAGGGTTCGGCGATCACGCCATGCAAGTGCCACCAGCCGTTTGCTGTCCAGCGGAGCGGCAGCCTTGCCTTGTTGGGGACCCTGCTCGGGAGAGGCGGCATCGATGATCGGCAACGGACCGGTGGAGGGGTCCTGGAAAGTGTCCGTCTCATCCGGCCGGTACGTGTGCGTAGCTGCTGCTGTCCTTTCGGCGCGGAACCAGAATCCGGCGGTTACCACGGACGTGGTGACCACGACGCCCGAGATCAGGAAATGCCAGAACACCGGCATGTGCACGGCGGCGGCCCAGGCACCGAACCCGGCGGCGGCCACGGTACCAAGGCTGAACGCTCCATGGAGATGCGGCATGATGTGCCGGTCCATGGCGCGTTCCAGCGCGGCTCCCTCAACATTGGACGCGGTGTTCCAACTTGCCGTGCCGAGACCGAGCACCACCAGGCCTGCTGCCACCACCAGCGGACTCGCTACGATGGACGCGCCGAATCCCACAGTGACCAAGCCGGCGCCCACCATGCAACTGCCGATCCTTGTGGTGAGTTTCGGCCCCAGCCTGAGCACGATCAGCCCCGAGGCCGAGATGGAGATGAAGGAGGCCACGGTCATGCACATCAGCAGAAGGCCAATGCCGCCCGGCGTGAGATTGAGTCCGTCGCGGATGGCCGGCAGGCGGGAGACCCACGTTGCGAAAGCGATGCCGCTGGCCGCGTAGGAAGCAAGAACAGCGGCGCGCCACCGCGACATTTCAGTCGGTGTGGCGCGCCGTTGGAAGGTGTTCAGTTGGTTCAAGAGACCTTCACGACCGCCTGCGACTTCATGAGGACCTTCAGTCCAGCGGCCACTACGGTGAGGTCGATGCGCGCGGTGCGGGCATCGGCGTCGAGCGCTCCCACCACACCGGTGACGTCGATGACAGCGCCGGCCTCATCGGTTCCCGTGGTGTCGGTGACGAGGACGGGCTTGGTGAAACGGGTCTGGTAATCGACGACGGCGGCCGGGTCGCCTGCCCAGTCGCTCACCAACTGCACTGCCGCACCCATGGTGAACATGCCGTGGGCGATGACGCCCGGCAGTTCCACGGAGGTGGCGAAGGCTTCGTTCCAGTGGATCGGGTTGAAGTCACCGGAGGCTCCTGCGTACTTGACCAGGTCCTGGCGGGTGACGTCAATGCTGCGGGTGCCGATTTCCTGGCCGACAGTCAGTTCTTCGAATGTGGGGCTCATGGTTACTGTCCCTCTCCGCGGACCAGGATGGATGAGGTGGTGGTGGCGACCTTTTCGCCGTCCACTGTGGAAATCTCGGAGCGGGTGGTGATCATGGCTCCCCCGCCCATGGCACGGACGCCGTCCACATGGAGTTCAGCTACGAGCTTGTCACCGGCGACGATGGCGCGGTGGTGCGTGAACCGCTGGTCGGCGTGGACTACGCGGGAGAAGTCGATCCCCGATTCCGGGTCCTCCACCAGCTGGGCATCAGCACGCTGGGCCACGATGATGGCGAACGTTGGCGGTGCGACGAGGTCGCTGTGGCCCAGGGCCTTGGCTGCCTCAACATCGAAATGTGCGGGGTTGTTGGCTTTCACAGCCTTGGCAAACTCGCGGATCTTTTCGCGCCCGACGTCGTATACCTCTGCGGCAGGGTAGCTTCGGCCCTGCAGGTCCGGATTGATACTCATGCTCCAACCCTATCGGGCTGCGGGAAGGTGGCGGCGCTTTCGCTTGGGCGTTACTTCTTGTAGCTCTTGCGGATCTTCTGTCCGCGGATGACCAGCCCAGTGACATGCAGCACCAGCCCGACGCCAATGACGGGAAGCGACGCCATGGCCAGCCCTTGGTTGCCGGAGGTGTTCCCCACGATGGACAGGATGAGCCCGACGGCGATCAGCCCCATGGCACTGAAAACGAGCACTTTATAAGACGTAGAGGCCGTAGCCCAAAATTGTTCCAGCACCGTCCAAGTCTACGGGGGCTCGATGGAAGGTGTTGCCGAGGGGTTGGATCTCAACTGAAACAGGGGCCCTTACTGCCGAGATGTCGCCCCTAGCCGCACAGCAAAAAGGGCGTTAGAAGAGGGAGTCCTGCAACGCCGGGATCTCCGTGGTGTGGGGGCCGAACTCGATCTTGCGGCCTTTCAGCGCGCCCAGGTCAGCCACGAAGCTGCCTTCCACTTCAATACCCGATGCGTCGGGAAGTCCGGCCAAGGCGATCGCCCCGGACAGCGAGCGGACCCGCAAACCGTGCCCGCCGGCGTCGAACGTTGCCGGGTACGGGTGGCGTCGGCCCGCTTCGCCACCAGCGACACAGAGAAGCTCAGACAAGTCCGGCCGGTCCCACTCGTCCTCCACCACGGAGTAGCCGGTCATTGCCAGGCCACCCAACAGCTCGCGCACCTGTGCGGCGTGCTGGCGGTTCAAGGCAGAAAGCTCGACGGCGGCACGCGGCTCTACCAGCCCCGCCACTTTGGAAGCGGAGCGGACTTGCTGGACGAGACCGAGTTCGCGGGTCACCAGATCCTCAAGCAATCGGACGATCCGACCGTCCTCGGCATGGGCCACGTACGAAGCATGTACGGCACCTTGCTCGGCAAGCCGGTTCCATTTGCGCTGCGCGGAGGCAGTGCCAACCTTCGTGGCACCGTTGGCGAAGGTAGCCACATAGAGCCAGTGCGGCTGCATCAGGTAAGCACGGAGTCCGGTGGGCACCGAACCGCCCCGGTGGAAATCGTGCATCAGCCGGGAGTCGTCGCGGGCAAAACATGTCCCACACTGTTTGCCCCGCTCGGCCATGGATCCGCTGCGGCACGGAACATGTGTGCGGTCTCCCGGCCCGTGGACCTTGGTATGACCAAGGCACCATAATCCGGGGATAACACGCAGGCCCAGGGCTGAGCCCTGGGCCAACGCAATATCAGTGAACTCCGTGTCCGGCGAGAACAACCTCAACGCCGGTGACGAAGAGTCCCAAACGACTCCGTGGACCAGCATGCCTACAGTGAAGGCTGGACTCCGAAAGCGACTGCGAGCTTCATGATCTTCTCGGCGCGGCCCAAACGCGGGAGGTCGGAACCATCGCGGATCACGCGGCCGTTGGCCTCGAAGTCGTTCATGAAGTCGGTGGCCCAGGCAACGTCAGACGGCGTGGGGCTGATGACCTCGTTGATCACGGTGGTCTGGTCGATGGCCAGGCAGAGCTTGCCGGTCATGCCCATGGTCACCGTGATGCCGGTCTGCTCGCGCAGGATCGGGTGGTTGGTGCCGACGGTGGGTCCATCGATGGGGCCCGGCAGGTTGCCCACGCGGCTGGCGACAACCAGCTTGGCACGCGGGTAGGCCATGGCCTCCGGAGTGGCGGCCATTCCGGTATCGCGGCGGAAGTCGCCGGAGCCGAAGGCAAGGCGGAAAGCTCCCTGCGCACGGGCGATGTGGTTGGCTTCCTCGATGCCGAGGGCGGACTCAACCAGTGCAATCACGGGAGTCTTGCCGTCCATGCGGTGGTAGGACTCGGTGACCTGGTCAGCGGATTCGGTCTTGGCGAGCATCACGCCGAGCAGGCCCGGGGTGCCACGCAGGCCTGCGAGGTCGTCGGCCCAGAACTTGCTGGTTGCGTCGTTGATACGTACCCAGGCCTGGCCACCTGCGGTCAGCCAGTTGACCACATTCTCTCGCGCTGCATCCTTCTGGGAAGGGTCCACGGCGTCTTCGATATCAAGGATGATGGCGTCTGCCCGTGAACCCGCGGATTCGTCAAAAAGCTCCGTTTTCATGGCATTCACAAGGAGCCAGGAACGGGCGATGTCGGCGGGAATGTTGCGGGTAGGCCGAATGGACTCGGCGGCGATGCTAGACGTCATGTATCTACCGTATCCGTCCTGCGGGCCGCAAGGCGAAGAAATGCGCCCGGTTGTGAGGATCAATACGAACTAAACCCCATATGACTGTGGGGTCCAACAGTATGAATGCCCGACGGCGGTACTCGCCAGTCACGGCGGGCCCACCAGTCGCTGTTGTTCACAAGGCTCAACGCGGCGACTTGTGTCCCCCGGTTGCCGGGAATTGCCCAGGATTTCCTCACGTGTCGGGCTGTTTCGCAGCGTTTCCAGGCGTTACCCCGGCGCTTCCCAGCCACCGCCGAAATGGGCTTTCATCGTTCCCAAGCCGTTGCGGAAGTTCCCAAGCCCTTACGTAGACCGGCCCACCCAACACATCACCACTCATCGAAAGTAGCTCCCATGAAACTGCAACTGCCCCTGCTGAGCGTCGCGGCCGCCGTCGTACTAGCGCTGACGGTGAGCGGCTGCGGCGGCGCTGCCGAAGCCGGACAAGCCAATCAGGCAGGCACCGAGGTCAAGGAACTCCGTTACCAAGGCTCGGCCAACAACGTGACTTTCCCGGAACTGGCTGCGGACCTTGGATACCTGGGCGACCTGAAGCTGAACTGGGTTGGCAACACCACCAGCGGGCCGCAGGACATCCAGTCGGCGGCGACCAACCAGACTGACTTCGGCGGCGCATTCTCCGGAGCGGTGGTCAAGCTCATTGAAGCCGGTGCACCCGTCAAGGCAGTGACCAACTACTACGGCTCGGACGAAAAGACGTTCAGCGGGTACTACGTCAAGGCAGAGAGCACCATCAAGGAACCACGTGACCTGATCGGCAAGAAGATCGCCGTCAACACGCTGGGCGCCCACCATGAAGCTGTCATCAACACCTGGCTGACCAAGAACGGACTCAGCCAGGACGAGATCAAGCAGGTCCAACTGGTCCCGCTGGCACCGAACGACACCGAGGAAGCCATCCGCCGCGGACAGGTGGACGCCGGGACACTCGGCGGAGTGCTGCAGGACAGGGCCATCGAGGCCGGCGGACTGCGGTCGCTGTTCAGCGATGTGGAGCTGTTCGGAACTTTCGCGGGCGGCCAGATCGTGCTCCGGAACGACTTCATCGAAAAGAACCCGAACACCACCCGCACGTTCACCACGGGCGTGGCCAAGGCGATCAAATGGGCCGCTGAGACCCCCCGCGATGAAGTGATTGCCCGCTTCACCAAGATCATCGAGAGCCGCGGCCGGAATGAGAGCACGGCCAACCTGAAGTTCTGGAAGAGCCCCGGGGTCCCGGACTCGGGCGTGATCAAGGACGAGGACTTCACCCGTTGGGAGGCCTGGCTCAGCTCAGCGGGCATCGTCAAGGACAAGCTCACGCCCTCCAAGTACTACACCAACGAGTTCAACGAGCTCGCCACAGCGAAGGGATAGCCATGACAGCGAAAATCAGCCTCCGGAACGTCACCAAGGAATTCACTGTCCGGGCCACCAAGACAACCAGCGCCACCCGGCTCACCGCGATCGATTCCCTCAGTCTGGACGTCCGCGACGGCGAATTCCTCACTTTGGTGGGTCCCAGCGGATCTGGCAAGACCACGCTGCTGGACCTGCTGGCCGGACTCTCCACGCCGACGTCCGGTGAGGTCCTGGTGGATGGCAAAGCCGTCACAGGGCCCGGCAAGGACCGCGCCGTGGTGTTCCAGCAGTACGCGCTGTTCCCGTGGCGGACTGCCTCGGCCAACGTCTCCATCGGACTCGAAGGCGTAGGCCCGGACGGCAAGAAGCTCAACCGGCGCGAACGGGCAGCCAAAGCCAGCGAATACCTGGCGTTGGTGGGGCTCGCGGGTTTTGAGGACCGGTACCCCCATGAGCTCTCAGGCGGTATGAAGCAGCGCGTCGCCATCGCCCGGAGCCTGGCCTACGAGCCTGACGTACTGCTCATGGATGAACCATTCGCCGCCTTGGATGCCCAGACCCGCGAGCAGTTGCAGGATGAGCTCCTCCGGATTTGGAAGGCCACGGGCAAGACGATCGTCTTCATCACGCACGGCATTGACGAGGCCGTCTACCTCGGCGAGCGCGTCGCTGTGCTGAGTGCCCGCCCCGGCCGGCTCAAGGAAATCGTGGACATCACCATCCCGGACCGCGACGGCGACGAGGACATCCGTTCCCATCCGGCCTTCGTGGAGCACCGCCATCAAGTCTGGACGCTCCTGCACGACGAAGTACGCCGCGCCCAGAACGCCGGCCACCGCAAGATCCTCCCGGACGGAAGCGCCCCCGACGAGCCCGCCACCACCATCACTGAAAGGAGCGCGGCCTGATGACCACCACACTCACGCAAACTGAAGAGGCGCCCGCGGCGGGCAATACACCCGAAGCGAGTACCGCCGTCGAACCTTCCGCCGTAGGCCCTTCCGCGGCACGACAGGCAGTTGCAGAGACGACGACGGCGGCACCTGGCATAGTTCGACGCCTCGCCGGAGCCGTCGGGTCGGGTCTGTGGAAGTCCGCAGCGATCCTGGCGTTCCTCGCACTGTGGGAGCTTGGACCGACGTACTTGGCCAGCCCGTCTACGCGGGTGTTCCTGCCGCCGCTTCACGAAGTGCTCCTCGCCTGGGGCAAGCTGTTCGAGGCTGGAACCATCCAGGGCCACATCGCGGCCAGCCTCACCCGATCCGTGGCAGGATTCGGCGCAGCGCTGGTGGCGGGTGTTTCACTTGGCTTGCTCATCGCTTGGTACGGACGGCTGAACTCGGTCCTGAACCCGCTGCTGGAACTGTTCCGCAACACTGCTGCACTGGCCTTGCTACCCGTGTTCACGTTGCTGCTGGGCATTGGCGAGGAGTCAAAGATCAGCATTGTTGCCTACGCTGCGTTCTTCCCGGTTCTCCTGAACACCATTGCCGGCGTGAAGACCGTGGACCCGCTCCTGATCCGGGCTGCGCGCTCGCTGGGCCTCAACAGCTTCCGGCTCTTCCAGAAGGTCATCCTGCCCTCCGCCGTGCCCACCATTTTCACGGGTATCCGTATGGCCGGCACCGCGTCCATCCTGGTGCTGATCGCCGCCGAAATGGTGGGAGCCAAGGCCGGCTTGGGATATCTGATCGTAAACGCGCAGAGCAGCTTCCTGATCCCGGACATGTACGCGGGCATCCTCACGGTGTCCTTGCTGGGGCTCGGCGTGAACTTCCTCCTGGTAGCCCTTGAACGGCACTTCTCCCGCTGGCGCACTGCCGTTGGCGCCGCCGCTTCCTGACCCACCCACGCGGCACCCGCCGCAATCACCATCACAACAAAGTAAGGAACAACGTCATGACCGTCATTACCGAAACCAAACTCGAGTTCGCCAAACTAGGTTCCCGCATCGGCGCCGAAATCCGCGGACTGGACATCAGCGGCGACCTCAGCGAAGACACCGTGGCCCAGATCCGGGCTGCGCTCAACGAGCACAAGGCCCTGGTGTTCCGCGAGGCCAACATCCTCAGCGACGAAGCCCAGGTGAAGTTCGCTTCGCACTTTGGACCACTGACCAAGGCCCACCCAACCGTGGCCTCGGTGGAGGGCGAAGAGAACGTCCTGCCCGTGGACAGCGAAAACGGCTCGGCCAACAATTGGCACACGGACGTCACCTTCGTGGTCAACCCGCCGCAGGCATCCACGCTGCGCAGTATCGATCTCCCGGCCTACGGTGGCGAGACCCTGATTGCGTCCTCGGCCGGTGCTTACCAGGACCTCCCGGAGGAACTGCGCAGCTTCGCGGACAACCTGTGGGCCATCCACACCAATGACTACGACTACTCCGTGCCGAAGAACCTTGAGCACCAGAACGCCGAGGAACGCCGCAAGGAGTTCACGCGCCTGAAGTTCGAGACCGCCCACCCGGTGGTGCGGGTCCACCCGTTGACCGGCGAGCGCGGATTGTTCATTGGGGGCTTCGCTCAGCGGCTCAGGATCGTGGGGCTGTCCAACACCGAATCCAAGGACATCATTCGCCTGCTGCAGGCCTACGTGACGCGTCCGGAGAACGTGGTCCGGGTGAACTGGGAGCCGAATCAGGTGGTCCTGTTCGACAACCGCATCACCCAGCACTACGCACCGGACAACTACGATGGCCAGCCGCGCAAACTCAACCGGGTGACCATTGCCGGCGACGTCCCGCTCAGCATCGACGGCAAGCCCAGCCAGGCAATCCAGGGCGATTCGAGCACGTACTCGGTGGTGGCCCCGATCAGCCACGCATCGTAGGCGCACCTCATGTGTTGCTGTTGCCGCCCAACTGAGTCGCAGTTCAGGCCGTATGGAGACGTCTTAACGGCCTCAACTGCGACTCAATTGGGTTAAAACCAGTGTTAGGGAATGTTGCTGCCCCGTGCTGCCACCCACAGTCCGTACCACTCGGCACGGGACATGGTGCCAGCCACGGATGCGGCATCAGCGCACGCCTGAATGCGTGCGGGGTTCGTGGTTCCCACGACGGGCGAAATCCGCGCAGGGTGCTTCATCAGCCAGCCAAGCAGGATCGCTTCAGGTGTGGTGTCCTTCTCCCCCGCCAGCTGTTCCAACAACGAAGCCGTTGCCGACTCGGCTGGTGACAGATCCCCGGACTTCGCACCCGTGTAGCGTCCCTGGGCCAAAGAACCGTAGGCCTGAAGTTCAATCCCTTTGGCCATGCAATGTTCCAGCGTCCCCTGCGGGAAGCTGTATCCCAGCCCCTCCGCATGGTTGACCAACACTGTGCTCTCCAACCAGTCCCGGTGCAACAGGCTCATCTCCAACTGGTTCGCCACAACAGGCATCGCCAGCTCGTCCTGCAGGAACGCGATCTGCGTGCCGGACATGTTGGACACACCCAGCTGCCGCACTTTGCCTTCCGCCACCAATTGCCCGACGGCGTCCGCTACCTCGCGCGGGTCGGCTAAGGGATCGGGACGGTGCAGGAGCAACAGGTCAACGTAGTCTGTTTGGAGCCTTTTCAGGCTCCCATTGACCCGTTCCAGGATGGCTTCCTTGCTGAGATCGTAGTGTGTGTCCAGCCCACGCTCCCCCAGCCTGATCCCGCATTTGGTTTGAAGCTGGATCTTTGCGCGCAAACCCTGCGAACGGGCGAGGACTTCACCGAAGACGGCCTCCGACTTTCCGCTGCGGTAGATATCCGCATGGTCGAAGAGCTCAATGCCGATGCCCCGCGCGGCATCTATCACAGCAGCAGCTTGATCAATCTCGGCCGCACCGTACGACGAGCCGTCCCACGGGCCGCCGAGTCCCATGCAGCCATAGATGAGGCGTCCCCGCCCGTTCGCAATAGTCATACTTACAGTCCTACCCGGCGCCTTAGGCGCTGCGGACAACCCACGCAGTGGTGTCGGAAGGCAGCTTGCCGCCTTCCAGCGGGCCGCTGGTTACCACGACGTCGCCCTCGGGAAGCCCAACAGTATCGCTCCCGAAGTTGGTCACTGTGTGCCAGCCGCCGGGGCGGCTGAAGTGCAGCACGTCCTGGTTGCCGGTTTCCACCCATTCGAGTTCCTCATCGGCCTGGAGTTCGCTGCGCAGGCCCAAGGCCTTACGGTAGAGCTCAAGAGTGGAGCCCTCCACGCCGTCCTGCGTGGACACTGCGTAGTCCTTGAACCACCCCGGCTGCGGAAGGTGTGCTTCGCCCGCACCAAAGCCGAACGACGAGCCTTCCGCGGTCCATGGCAGCGGCACACGGCAACCATCACGGCCAATCTCCACACCCGGGTTGCGGAAGAAGGACGGATCCTGGCGTTCGGAGTCAGGAATTTCCGACACCTCACGCAAGCCAAGCTCCTCACCCTGGTAGAGATACGCCGAGCCGGGGAGCGCGAGCAGCAAGAGCGTCGCGGCGCGCGCACGACGCAAGCCAAGTTCGACGTCGAGCTCTTCAGCCGGACCGCCGGCCAGCAGCCAGCCCTTGCCGTCCTGGCCCTTGGGCTTGCCCCCGGTGACGTCCTGGGCCGCGTTGGTGCCCTGGGCTACCGAACCGCCCTTGGGCAGGCCGTAGCGGGTGGCGTGGCGGACGACGTCGTGGTTGGAGAAGACCCAGGTGGAAGAAGCACCTGATTCCTTCGCCGCCACCAGGTTGTCTGTGATGATCTTCCGGAACGATGCAGCATCGAAATCGGACTGCAGGAGATCGAAGTTGAACGCCTGGCCCAGTCCTTCGGGGCTGGCATACCGGGCACGGCGGGACTCGTGGACCCAAGCCTCGGCAACAGCGGTGCGGGGCGGGTTGTACTCGTTGAAGAGCTTGCGCCACTCGGCGTAGACCTCGTGGACTTCGTCGCGATCCCAGAACGGGTGGGACCCATCAGTGAAGCCATCGGTACCGTGGGCCTTGGCCTCCAGGTCGGCCTTCATGGGCAGTGGCTCGGAAAGATCCTTGGCCATGCCGTGGGCGACGTCGATGCGGAAACCGTCCACGCCACGATCCGACCAGAAACGGAGGGTCTTCAGGAAGTCCTCACGGATCTCCGGGTTCTCCCAGTTGAAGTCCGGCTGCTCCTTGGCGAAGATGTGCAGGTACCACTGGCCGGGCGTTCCGTCCGGTTCGGTGATGCGATCCCAGATGGGACCACCAAAAACCGAGTCCCAGTCGGACGGCGGCAATTCGCCGTTCTCGCCCTTCCCATCGCGGAAGATGTAGCGCTCGCGGGCAGCAGAGCCCTTGGGTGAAGCCAAGGCTTCCTTGAACCACTCATGGCGGTCGGAGGAATGGTTGGGGACGATGTCCGCCACAATCTTGATCCCTGCCGCGTGCAGCGCTGCGGCCATCTCGTCGAAGTCCTCAAGCGTCCCCAGCTTCGGGTCCACGTTGCGGTAGTCATCCACGTCGTAGCCGCCGTCTGCGAGGGCCGAGGGGTAGAACGGGCTCAGCCATACGGCATCGATGCCCAGTTCCTTGAGGTAGGGAACCTTCGCGGTGATGCCCTTGATGTCTCCGAGTCCGTCGCCGTTCGCGTCGTGGAAGCTGCGGGGGTAGATCTGGTAGACAGCCGCTTGGCGCCACCAGTTGGGGTCGGCCATGCGGTCTGCGTCGGTACGGTGGGCCTGAGCGGCGGAGGTGCTCACGAAACTCCTTTGATTTAGAATCTAAATTTATATCCCGGACCAGTATGAAACGCCCGGGCGTCGAAGGTCAACAAGGTCAGCCCTTGACGGCTCCCTGGGTCACGCCCGCCATGACCCACCGCTGCGTAAACAGGTAGGCAATGATCGCCGGCGCCATCGCCATCAGGTAGGACGCGAAGGACACATGGTAGTTGTTACTGAACTGGGTCTGGAACAGGTTCTGCCGCACTGGCAGAGTCTGCAGCGCCGGGTCGGAAATGATCAGCGAGGGCATCATGAAGTCGTTCCATGCATAAAGGAACGCGAAGATTCCCACGGTCGCGCTCATGGGCGCCAGCAAGGGGAAGATCAGCTGCCAGAAGGTCTGCCAGGTTGTAGCGCCGTCGATCCTGGCGCTTTCCTCCAGTTCCATGGGAATGGAGCGGAGGAACGCCGTGAACAGGAGAACGCTGAAGCTCAGCTGGAACATGGTGGCCAGCAGGATGACGCCGAATGGGTTGTCGAGGCCAAGGCGGCCTGTGAGCTGGATCTGCGGCAGCGCTACTACCGGGAACGGAATGAACATTGCCCCCAGCAGATAGAAGAACGAGTAGCGGAACAGGCGGCGCTCCCAGTTGCGCACAATCGCGTACGAAGCGAAGGCCGCCAGGATGATCGTGGCAACCACGGCCCCCGCGGTCACCAGCAACGACATTGCTGCGCCCACAGGGAAGTTCGTCAGCGTCCAGGCCTGCACGAACCCGTCGAGGCTGAACGGGGCCGGGAAGGAGAAGGCATTGCCATCCACTGCCTGCCCTTGGGTCTTGAACGCCATGGAAACCGTGACATACAGCGGTAGGAGCACGGTCACCGCGCACAGGACCAGGACGGTTGTCGCCGACCAGTTGACGCGCTCGACTTTGAAGCTGGATTTGTTGGTCATCGATCCGTTCGTCATTACAGTGCATTCCGTCCGCGAGTCAGCGAGAGCTGTACGAGAGAGATAACGATGGCCACCACGAAGAAGATCGTCGCATTGGCCATCTGATAGGCGTAGTCGCCGCCGTTGAAGCCCGAGATGACAGTCATTGCGATGCTACGGGTTGAGGTTCCCGGACCACCGTTGGTCAGGCCAACGATGATGTCGTACGCATTAAGGAAACCCTTGAAACCGAGAATGATGTTGATGACCACATAGCCCGACACCAGGGGAAGAGTAATCTTCAGCAGTTGCTGGAATTTGCTGGCGCCGTCGATTTCCGCTGCCTCATAGACATCCCCGGGCACTGCCACCAGGCCGGCGATGTAGATGAGCAGGGCGCCAGGTACAGCCTGCCAGGCCGTCACCAGCACAATGGCTACCCACGCGAAGTCGGGGTTCGCCAGCAGGCTGCTCTCCAACCAAGGAATACCGGCCGCAGCACCGAGCGACGGCAGCGAGTTCGAGAACAGGAAATTGAAGACGTAGGCGATGATGATTCCGGAAACCACCATTGGAATCACGAAGATGGTCCGCAATGCCGACTTCATCCGGATGCGCGACGTCAGGCCGACGGCGAGGAGGAAGGCGACTACGTTGACCGCGATCACCGTGACGATGGAAAACCCGAAGGTAAACAGATAGCTCTGCAGGATGGCGGGGTCGCTGAAGATCGCGATGTAGTTGGTCAGGCCGACGAACTCCCAGTCACCGATTCCGATGGAATCCGTGAAGCTGAAGAAGATGCCGACGATGCCGGGAATGGTGATCGCCAACGTGAACAGGACAAGGCTCGGCACAAGGAAGAGATAGAAGATCGGTTCGACCCGACGCCTGCTGCCCCGCCCTTGGGGACGCTGTTTCTGGGTTGCTTGCTTAGGGCCGCCGTGCTTTGGGCCGCCCTGCCCGGACGGGGTGGATGTGGTGATGATGGACATGATGTTGACTCCCTGGTTCGGCGCTACTGGCGGAACGCCAGGCGCGCCCAATCTGCGTCGAGCGTGCTGAGGGTGGATGCCGGGTTTGCGCCGAACACGAGCGCTTGGGTGTAGTTCATGATCGGAATGGTGCGCGGCACCAGCACCGACGGGCCCTGGTAGACCTGGGATTTGTCGTAGTACTGCACCATCCCTTCAATCCGGGGATCAGCAACAACGGCCGAATCCTTGGTGGGCGTGAAACCCAACTGCGATTTGTTGTAGGCCTCAATTACTTCCGGCTTGTAGAGGTGCTCGAGGAAATCACGGGCAGCCTCCTTGTGCTTGGACGCCTCCGGTATCCACGCCGCGAGGTCAACGTTGACGCGGACCCGCAAGTCCTGGGGATCCTCGGTCATGGGCAGCGGAAAGGTGCCCAGCTTGAGGTCAGGGGCGGTCTTGGCAATTTCGCTGAAGGCCCACGGGCCCTGCAAATACATCGCAGCCTTGCCCTGTGAGAATGCCAGGTTGCCGTCACCGTATGCCCGGCTGGCAGCATCCTTGTTCACATAGTTGGTGGCGAGCTTCAGCATCTTGGCTACGGGCTGTTCGAAGTCCTTCTGGAACGAAACCGAGGACCCCGGCCCCACTTCCGTGCCTTCCACAGCCAGCTTGTCGAAGAAGTCGAGGGTGTCCACCTGGCCGCCTACCGAGTAGTCGAACCACCCTTGGGCGATGGTCCAGTCGTCCTTCCACGTGGCGTAGAAGGGCGTCACTCCCGCAGCCCTCAACTTCTCACACGCTGTGATCAGTTCGCTCCAGGTGGTGGGCACCTTGATGTTGTTGGCAGCGAAGATCTCCTTGTTGTAGATCACCGATGACGCCATGACCGAATACGGAAGGGCGCTGGTGCGGTCCTGGTACGAGCCGTACTGGTCCATCAACGGCTGCAGATCCTCACGGATCCGGGATGCAGCGTCCGTGCCGGACAAGTCGCTCAACACCCCACGCTGAACGAAGCGCGAGGTCTCCATGTTGTAGTTTGCCAGCGCGATGTCCGGCGGATTACCGCGAACGAAACTCGCGGACACCACATCCACACCCGAAGTGTCCAGCACAACCTCGGTGTCGTTCTGCGAGGCGTTGTACTCGGCAACGAGCTTGGTCATGAAGCCAATGGCTTCACGCTTGCTGAACGTAAACCGGATGGTCTCCTTGTCCGGCTCCCCGGTGCAGCCTGAGAGAAGCCCCGCCAACAAAGCCAGGCCCAACCCCATTGCTGCGAAGCGTTTCCTGCGTGTCAGTTTTACGGACACCGTAGACCTTTCGTCTTGCGGACCTCAGTGGCCGCATTCCCATCGCGCGGCGGGTCCTGCTCATCGCCACCCGAACTTTAGATAGGAGCTAAATTTACGACCTATCGCTAACCATGGTGAGTGATGCGCGCCACAGCGTCAAGCTTTGGGTGAAATGCGTCGTCATCTAAATTTATGTACTAAATTTAGAGAGATCGTTCTATCATTCCCGCCGAGCGGCCTGAAGAGTTTGGAGTACCCATTGCAGACCGGTACTGCGCCGTCAACACAGCTGGTCCGCCGCGTCAACGCCAGCGCAATGCTCAAGGCAATGCGCGGCGCCGGCGTCCTCACTGGTACGGAGCTGATGGATTCCACCGGACTCTCGCGTGCCACCGTCATCTCAATCTGCGATGAACTCGTCCGGCTCGGGTGGCTCCAGGAATTGGAAAACCAGCGGGGCACCGGAGACTACGTCAAGGGACGGCCGGCACGCCGCTTTGTTTTCGACGACGGCGCGGCCAGTGTGCTCGGAATAGACATCGGCGCCACCAAGATCACGGCGATCGTGGCCAACATGGCAGGAACGTCACTGTCCAAGGTCACCATGCCGTTCCGTACCTACAATGTCCCGGCCGACGAGCGTGCCGACGTTCTGGACCGCATCGCGGCTGACGCCTTGAAAAAGGCCGGCGTTTCCGCAGATTCCGTTCTGGCCGTGTCCGTGGGTGTGGCCGCTCCTGTCAGCCGTGACGGCGAAGTCCTCACTGCCCAGGAGTTCTGGAAATCCTTCGACGTCCGCCGGATTGTGTCCGAACGGCACGGCTGGCACGTCCTCCTGGAAAACGATGCCAACCTCGCAGCCCTCGCAGAACGCTGGCAGGGCACTGCACAGGGAGTCGACAACCTTGTGGTTATGCTGGCCGGCGACCGGTTGGGTTCGGGCATCCTCGAATCGGGGCGGCTGCTCCACGGGCAGCTTGGTGGCTTTGGGGAATTGGGGTACCTCGAGAACGTGGACGGTGTGGGTGACACCTACGGCATCGCCCATTATGCAGTCCTGTGGGGACGTGAAGCCCTTGACGCCAGCGCGACGACGACGCTGCATGAACTCTGTGGCGGCGACCCGGCAGCCCTGACGTCGGAGATGGTTTTCAACGCCGCGGCTGATGGCGACCGCGCGGCTATCAAGGCCATTGATCGGTTGGCCCACCGCATGGCCCGGGCCATCGGTTCGATCAGTACGCTGGTCAACCCTGAACTGGTGGTTATTGCCGGCGCCGTGGCAGCATCAGCACACGCCCTGATACCCGGAATGGAAAAGCAGATGCCCGAGTTCACCTTTACTCCCCCGCGGCTGGCGACCTCCACGCTGGGCGACGGCATCGTCTCGCTGGGCGCGGTCCGGCACGCACTGGACTATGTCGAAGACCATGCGCTGGACCTCTACCCCGCATCAGTGCCGAAGCCAGTGTCGACCTAGTCCGGCATCGACATCGTGCGCAGGTCCAACTGCCTCAGGACGCGATCGGCCACTTCCGGGTCCGTTCCGAGCTCGTTACGGGCAGCCACCACTTCCTGGCGCGCGGCGTCGAGGGCGATGGTCTGTACGGCGATGGACAGCTCCCGTCCGCGCTTCCGCTTTTCGGCAACGGACTCGTTCTGCAGGGTGCCATCCAGCAACTCCGCGTGAAGCCGGCGCATCTTTTCCTTGACCAGCGCCACTTTCTCTGCCGGAAGTTCCTTCATCAGGTCGTGGTCCTTCAACGCCGCAACTGCAGCAGACTGGGCGCGCTTGGCCAGGACTTTGGCGGCATCCTGTTCGTGCGAACCGTCCTCCGTTGCATTCAGTACGCGCATGAGCCAGGGCAAGGTGAGGCCGGGGAGCACCAACGTTGCCAGGAGGACAGCGCAGGCAATCACCAGGATCTCGTGCCGGGCAGGGAAATCGCTGCCATCAGGCAAGGTCAGCGGAAGTGCCAACGCCAGCGCCAAGGTTGCAAGGCCACGCATGCCGCACCACGTAAGGATCAGCACTTCCTTGGGCGAGGTGGGCTGCAGCAGGTTCCTGCGCTTCCGGGCTGTCAAGGCAAGCAGGCCAAGCCACAGGAACCGGACAACGAAGACCAGGATGCAGATGACCACGGCCATGCCGATCATCCCGAAAATCGCCGTCCCCTCATCCCGGATGACGTGGCGGATCTCCAGCCCTACCAGGCCGAACGCCAAGCCGGTCGCCAGTAGCTCCACCACATCCCAGAACGCGGTCCTGGTGACGCGTTCGGCGGCGTCCTGCGGCCGAGCATGGCGCTGCAATTCCAAGGCAGTCACGACGACGGCCACCACACCTGAGGCATGCAGCTCTTCGGCGAGGATGTAGGCCGCGAACGGTACCACCAGCGTGACAGCACTCCGGGCCACCATTGAGGTGACGAGCTTGGTGATGGCCTTGGTCAGCCAACCCATCGCGATGCCGATCACCACGGCCAAGCCGGCGCCAATAATGAACTGCGGGATGACTTCCGGTCCCACTTCGCTGCCCGAGACCGTGGCAGCAACGGCGGCCTGGAAGATCACGATGGCCGCCGCATCGTTGAAAAGTCCTTCGCTCTGAAGGACCGTAATGAGCCTGCGTGGCATGTGGACACGTCCCGCCACTGACTCAACGGCAACAGGGTCCGGCGGCGCAACCATGGCTCCCAAGGCAATGGCTGCCGGGATTCCGATACCCGGGATCATGAGCCACGCAGCACCGGCCACCACGGCGGTGGACACCACCACCAACGCCACCGCCATCAGGAGGAGCGTCCGCCATCGCACTCTGAAGACCGCCCAGGAGCTCTTCTGCGCCGTGGCGAACAGCAGTGGTGGAAGGAAGATCGGCAGGATCAGTTCAGGCGAGATCTCAAACTCGGGGAAACCAGGAATGAAGGTGAGTGCAACGGCCAGGAGCAACATCAGGACCGGATACGGCAGCCGGAGCCGGTCTCCCAAACCCACGGCCACTACCGTCGCAAGCAGCAACCCGATGATGAGCGCCAACTGATCCATTTTCCTGCTTCCCCAGATGTTGTACGGCTCTTCCCCCGCCGAAGCCGAAAAAGTTCCCTACCAACATATCCCGGGCTGAAGTCAGTCCCTGGTCAGTCTTGCGTGAGGGCGTCCACGACGTCCTCTGCTCCATCCTTGAACGTGATGGTCCGGCGGATGGTGCCCGGCAGTTCCAGGACTGCCGCGGTGACCAGGGCAACGTTGGCCCGCGAGGTCTGCGTGCCGTCGCCGGGGTTTTCCGGGTCCGTCTGGATCAATCCCGTGGCCGGCTCATCCGTCAGGGTTCCCGGACCTAGGACGGTCCAGTCAAGGCCGGTGCTGCGCAAGTAATCGTCGGCGGCCGCCTTAGCCTCCGCATAGGCGAAGAACGGGTGGTCCGACGGGACGCCGTGGTCTTTGGCGGCGCCGATGTAGGACACCATCACATACCGCCGCACTCCGGCCTGGGCTGCGGCATCCATGGAGCGGATAGCGGCATCCCGATCCACCGCATAGGTCCTGTCCGGATTGCCGCCGCCGGCCCCCGCAGACCAGACAACGGCGTTGTGTCCGTTGAGCGCCTGGGCGAGTTCCGCCGTCCTCGAGTTTTCGACATCCAGCACCTCGGCTGTGGCGCCGGTGTCCGTGACATCTGCCACATGATCGGGATTCCGGATGAAGGACGTGACATCGTGACCTTCGCCACTGAGGATGCGGGACAGATGCAGGGCCACTTTCCCGTGGCCGCCAATGATTGCGATTCGACTCATGAACCCATTCTGTCCCACGGAATGAAAAAAGACCCCGCAGGCGAAAGCTGCGGGGTCTTGCTCTGTAGCGGTGGGGAGGCTCGATCTCCCGACCTCACGATTATGAGTCGTGCGCTCTAACCAACTGAGCTACACCGCCACGAATGAGAAAAACCTGTGCCAAGCCGGTCAAAACCGCCTTGACACAGGCCCTCATTCAGAGCCCCCCACCGGAATCGATCCGGTGACCTCGTTCTTACCAAGAACGCGCTCTACCACTGAGCTAGGGGGGCAACGAGTAAATACTCTACCGGACGTTTTCAGAAGCTACAAATCGGCGAAAGACCGCGGAAAAACAACGCCGACACAATTTGCGAAGACGCTGTTCTGCTGATCTATTTCCTGCTGTTTCGGCACCTGATTTCAGGGCAGCCGGAGCACCTGTCCAGGGTAGATCCGGTCCGGGTTGGGAACGGTATCTGCGTTGGTTGCGATCAGCGCGCCGAGGTCCACCCCGAACTGGGCAGCGATGCCACCCATGGTGTCGCCTTGTTCCACAACTACCTCGGTGACCCGCGGGGCCACAGGTCCTGGCTGGCCGGACCCTGCTGCGGCCTCAGAGGCCGCCTCCTGCGCCTGCGGCCGGACTTCCGGGGCCCCGGGTTCCAGGCCCTCCTGTTCGGCCTCCTGCGCTGCTGCGGCGTCAGCGGTCGCCTGTTGCTGGGCGGCCTGCGCTGCTGCAGCCTCGGCTGCCGCCTTATCCTGAGCTGAAACCTCGACGGCGGCCGCATCCTCCGCTGCCTGGCTTACGGCCGTTTGGTCGTCCGGGGCCGCTTCCGGAGCGGCATGGTCCCTGTGATCATTTTCACCATGGACTTTGTTGCCGAAGCCCAGGTTCTTCCTCACGTTGTCCAGCAATCCCATGGAGCACCCTCCTGTTTCCTGTGGCAAGTCAGCCAGCCCCTTGATGGTACGGCGGGGCACGGGCGCATGTAACCCCGTTAAACACGTCGGGGGGCCGGCTCGAAAGCCGACCCCCTGACGGGAACTACTTGGTGTTTACCACCAGGAAGTGTTTACCACTTGCCCTTGCGGTTGAAATCGCGGTGTCCGCCTTCGCCGCCACTGCGGGGCTTGCGGGCGCCGTCACCGTGACCGCCGAAGCGGGACCCGCTGGCCTGGCCGCGGTCGCGGTCGCCGAAGCTGCCTGCGGTGCGCTCGGAGCGGTCGCTGTAGGAGCGGCCACCACGGTCAGCGGAGGTACGCTCGCCACCTTCGGACTTACGGAAGTCCTTCTTGAAGCCACCGTTGCCCTTGAAGTTGCCGCCACCACGGTTCTCGCGGTCGCCATAGCCACCACGTCCACCGGCGCCACCACCGGAGTAACCGCCACGGTCGCCGCTGGGCTTGCGGCCGTTATCCAGTTCGAGGTGGATCAGCTCGCCACCGATGCGGGTGCGGGACAGTGCACGCAGCTGCTCGGGGCTCAGGTCTGCCGGGAGCTCCACCAAGGAGTGGTCCGAGCGGATGTCGATGCCGCCGATCTGTGCCGAGGAGATGCCACCTTCGTTGGCAATGGCGCCAACAATGGAACCCGGCATGACGCGCTGACGGCGTCCGACGGCGATCCGGTAAGTAGCGTTGCCCTCGGTGAGAGCACGGGTCGGGCCACGGGAACCGAAGCCGTCCTTGGAGCGCTCACGCTTCTGGTACTCAGGAGCTGCGGGCAGTTCCTTGACCAGCAGGGGCTGTCCACCCTGGGCCATGACGGCCAGGGCTGCTGCGATCTCGGAAGCCGGAACGTTGTGCTCTTCCTCGTAGGAGGAGATCAGGTCGCGGAACGCTGCCACGTCTTCGGACGCGAGGGTCTCGGTGATGCGCTCAGCGAACTTGCCCAAACGCAGCGTGTTGACGGTCTCGGCAGTCGGGAGGTGCATCTGCTCCACCGGCTGGCGCGTGGCCTTTTCAATGGAACGCAGCAGGTACTTCTCCCGCGGCGTCATGAAGAGGATCGCGTCACCGGAACGGCCTGCACGGCCCGTACGGCCGATGCGGTGCACGTAGGACTCGGTGTCATGCGGGATGTCGTAGTTGATGACGTGGCTGATGCGCTCCACGTCAAGGCCACGGGCAGCGACGTCGGTGGCCACGAGGATGTCGATGCGGCCTTCCTTCAGCGCGTCAACAGTGCGCTCGCGCTGCTGCTGCGGGATGTCGCCGTTGATGGCGGCAGCCTGGAAGCCGCGGGACTTCAGCTTGTCGGCGAGGTCCTCGGTAGCCATCTTGGTGCGCACGAAGGCGATAACGCCGTCGAACTCTTCAACCTCGAGGATGCGGGTCAGGGCGTCCAGCTTGTGCGGGCCCATGACTTGGAGGTAACGCTGCTTGGTGTTGGCACCGGTGGTGGTCTTGGACTTCACCGAGATTTCAGCAGGGTTGTTCAGGTACTGCTTGGACATGCGGCGGATCTGGCCCGGCATGGTGGCAGAGAACAACGCAACCTGGCGGGTCTCGGGAGTCTGCTGGAAGATCTGCTCAACGTCATCGGCAAAGCCCATGCGCAGCATCTCGTCAGCTTCGTCCAGAACCAGGTACTGGAGCTCGGAAAGGTCCAGCGAACCCTTGGCGATGTGGTCGATCACACGGCCGGGGGTACCGACAACAACCTGTGCACCGCGGCGAAGGCCGGCCAGCTGCGGGCCGTAGGCCGAGCCACCGTAGACCGGGAGGACGGTGAAGTCGTCAATGTGCTTGGCGTAGGAGGTGAAGGCCTCGGCAACCTGGAGGGCAAGTTCGCGCGTCGGGGCCAGGACCAAAGCCTGGGTCTTGCGGGACGGGCCATTGAGGTCATGGAGCTCAGCCAGGCGGGACAGGGCCGGAACAGCGAATGCTGCGGTCTTGCCGGTACCGGTCTGGGCCAGGCCAACGACGTCGCGGCCTTCAAGCAGCAGCGGGATGGTGGCGGCCTGGATGGGAGACGGCTTTTCGTAGCCGACGTCCTGCAGGGCGGCCAGAACGCGACCGTCGATGCCAAGATCGACGAAGCGGACGCCTTCTTCTTCCTCTTCTTCTGCCTTGGGGGCAGGAGCTTCGGTGAAGGCGGGAGCTGCAGACTCGGCTGCAGCATTCTCGACGGGGGCAGCGGCAGCAGCCGGTGCTTCAACTTCGGCGGGCGCGGTGGTCTCCACTGCATCAGCGGACTCTACGGTCTGGGCGTCGAAGTTTTCGTTGAGATTTTCGGTCATAGGGGGAAATTCCTCATCCATAGGGCAGTCGGCGCGGCCCGGTTGGGCTTGGCCGCAGTACTCGTCGCGAAGGCAGGCAAAGTGCCCTGCTCCCGCAAGAAGTCCGGCGCTATCGCAATCCCATGGCAGGACTTCCCGCTGCATCTCTTGGCTGCTATCCCAGCAGTCTGTACAGCGTTTTCTTTAGCCGGCTCTCCCTATGAAAATGCCCGCACACAATTGCGGGCCCCAACACTTACCAGTCCTGCCTCAAGAATTGGGCAGGATAAAGGGATTTCCGGAGTGGGGGATATTTCAAGTGTAGGGCAAGGTGCGGCGTCACCGCGACTTAAGGCCCCATGATGGCCGGTGAGCTTGTTCACACTCGGCTTCCACACCCGCCCCGAGGCCATGAAAAGGCCCTAGAGGCCGTGGCGGCGAAGGACCTTCTCGAACTTTGAGTGGTACTCATCCTGGAGCCGGATTTCGCCGTCGGCTTCCGCGTCGAGCAGGACCTGGACGATGTCCGGCGTGGGCTCGTTGAACCACTGGCCCACCGTAATGCCGTGCTTGGGGACGAACGTGCGGTGAATGTGGTCTCCCGCCGAAATGGTCCCTGTCCTGATCACCCTCAGGTACGTCCCCACGCGGCCTTCCTGCGTGAAGCGCTTCACCCACTGCGGCTCCCCCAACGCCCTTTGGAACGTGGCGCACGGAACACGGGGAGACGTGACCTCCACTTCCACGTCCAGGCCAATCTTCCATCGTTCGCCGATCACTGCACCCGTGGTCTCGATTCCTGCAACGCGCAGGTTCTCGCCGAAGAGGCCAGCCGTTACCTCGCGCAGCAGCTCACCTGACCAGAAGTCCGCGTCCGCCTGCGAGTAGGCGTACAACGCTTGGTCTTCCCCGCCGTGATCGAGCCGGCTTGCCTGCACATCCCCGTGAAGTCCCAGTTTGTGGACCTTGACGGGACCTTCTACGGGGCGCTTGTCAATGGCCGTGACTCCCACGCTGCCGGTATCGGGCAGCAACTGGTGGACACGGCAGACGGCAACGAGGGAAGCGGTGTTCATGGGACCAGTCTACGGACGGCCCCAGGAAGGTTTAAGGATCAAAACGGTAGCCCATGCCTGCTTCCGTGTGCAGATGGCGCGGCTCCGCCGGATCCCGCTCCAGCTTCCGCCGCAGCTGGGCAATGTACACGCGAAGGTACTGGGTTTCCTTGGCATAGGCCTGTCCCCAGACCTGGGTGAGAATCTGCTGCTGGCTCACCAGTTTCCCCTTGTTCCGGACCAACAGTTCCAGGATGTTCCATTCCGTGGGCGTCAACCTGACTTCCGAGCCATCCTTGACAATCCTCTTGCCGGCCAGGTCCACCATGAAGTCGGCAGTGGCCAGGGTTGGTTCCTCATGTTCGGTGACGACACGGCGGGAGGCGACCCGAAGCCGGGCAAGCAGCTCATCCAAACCGAAAGGCTTGGTCACATAGTCGTCCGCACCGGCGTCGAGCGCTTCCACTTTGTCTTCCGACGCGTGCCGGGCGGACAGCACGATGATGGGCATGCTGCTCCAGCCACGGATGCGGCGGATGATCTCCACGCCGTCCATGTCCGGCAGCCCAAGGTCCAGGACCACGATCTCCACCGGCTGCTTGGCAGCGGCCTGGAGGGCCTCGGCCCCCGTGCCCACCGACAGCGCCTGGTAGCCGTGCGCCTGAAGGGTGATCTGCATGGCGCGGGCAATCCGGGCCTCGTCCTCGACGATCAGAACCAGCGTCATTGCGCGTCACCTGTCCACAGCGGCAGGGTGACCACCATGGTCAGGCCACCACCCGGCGTCGGCTCGGCGGCGAGCCTGCCGCCCATGGCCTCGCTGAACCCTTTAGCCACTGCCAGTCCAAGGCCGATGCCACCGCCGGAGCCGATTCCGCCCGCCGCGGTCTGTGACGGCGAATCACCAAAGCGTTGGAAAGGCTGGAACATGGTGAGGACTTCATCGTGGCCCATCCCCCTGCCGTGATCCACGATCCTCAATTCACTGGCGGGCCGGTCGCCCAACGTGATGCCGGCCCCGGCCCGGGCAGTCAGGACCACATCAGAGTCAGGCGCGTACTTCACGGCGTTCTCAACGATGTTGGCCACCACGCGCTCCAGCATGCCGGCATCAGCCTGCACCGGAGGCAGGTTGGCCGGAAGTTCATTGCGGAGGTGCTCCGGTGGAACACCCCGCAACGCTTGGGGCAGCACGTCAGCCCACACGATGCCGGTCAGCAACGGGTTGACCGCATCGGCCGTAATCCTGGACATGTCCAGGAGATTGTCCACCAAGTGATCCAGGCGGTCTGCGTACTCCTCAATGGTTTCCAGCAGTTCCCGCTCGACCTCCGGCGGAAAGCTCACGTCCTCCTGGCGCAGGCTGCTCACCGCGAGCTTGATGCCCGCCAACGGGGTCCGCAGGTCATGCGACACAGCGCGCAGGATGGACGTCCGCATTTTGTTGCCCTCCGACAGCCGCAGGTTGTCCCGGCGGCTCTTGACCAACTGCTGGCGTTCCCGCACGGCCACGACGAAGGCCCCGAAGGCGGCCAGCAGACGCTGGCGTTGAGGCGATAACGGACCGCCGCGCAGCAGCAGCGTGTAATGCGGATCGACGACGGCGGCGTGGTCGGCGGCGGCATGGGTCACCGGCGGATTGTGGCCGGCGCTCGCCAGCACCTGCCACGAAGGAGCCGCACCTGGCATTGCCGGCCCACCCGGTCCCGCGGAGCCCAGCAAGGTCACCGCTTCCATGCCCAGATTGCTGCGGACCTTCTCAAGGAACGTTTCCAGGCTGCCGTCCGAACTCAGGATTCTCAGGGCCAACTCGCTCAAGGCCGTGGCCTCGGCTCCGGAGCGAGCTGCCTCCTGGGCGCGCCGGCTGGCCAGGCCGACTGCCAGTGCCACGCCGCAGGCAACAGCAAGGAAGACCACAAGTGTGAACAACGTGGTGGGGTCGGCGATGGAGAGCGAGCCGACAGGATCTGCCGAGAAATAGTTGAGGAGGAAGCTTCCCAGCACGGCGGCCACCACCGCCGGCCACAAACCACCGATCGCGGCGACGGCAACCGCCACCGCCAGTTGCAGCAGCATGGTGATCGCGAAGTTACGGAAATCGAGGACCGTCACCAGAAGTTCGACGGCGGGCGGCAGCAAGAGCGCAAGGACCAAACCGGTGACCACCCGGCCTTGGCCGATGCCGCGAACCGGCGGCAGCCGCAGCAGCACGCCGTCGTCGCCGTTGCCATGTGCCTCTGGTGCCGCCATGGCTACATCCTTACATGGTTGGCCCGCTGGGTAGTTCTCCCCATTTACGCCCGTCACCGGTGCCGACGCCGCCTGCAAGGACTAGGCTTGCTCTGAGCATTCTGGTCCGGCGTGGCGCCGGACACTTCAACGGTCTATCCAGGGGGATACACATGGGCCCGAAAGACAGCCCTGACGCAGCCGGCAACGACGGCGGCAGCAGGGACAACAACGCCGACTTCGGAGCGGGCAACAATCCGCCCAAGCCCCCACCTTGGCAGGTGCCAAAGCCCGAACTCCACCCCGAGCTGTTTACGCCTGTCGAGGGCGGCCAGGAGCCGGCGAAAAGTACAGGCAAGGGCAAGAAGCGTCCGGTGCCTGCCGGTGCACCCCAGACCGGGAATGGCGCGCCGCAGCCCGGCCAACCCCTCCCCGTCGTGGACCCGTTCGCCAAGGAACGCGAGCGAGGAGCAGCTGAGGCAGCGAAAAAGAAGAAGCGTTCCCAGCGCCGCACCGTCGTCGTGGGCTTGGGCGTGACTGCCCTGCTGGCTGGAACCATTACCGCGATCGTTGCCAGCAATGAGCAGGAAGCGGACTACGCGCAGGTCTGTTTCAACGAGGAAACCGGCGAACGCGTTGACGACAACGAGTGCAACAACAGCAGTTCGGCCGGCCGCAGCTCCGCGGTCTATGCCTGGTACTTCTACTCCCGGGGAGCCAGTGTGCCCGCGGTGGGGCAAAACCGCAGCTCCTACCCGAGCTACACCAAGAACGTGCCTACGGGAGCAAAATCCTCTACCGGCTACAGCACCAAGGGCGGCACTGTCAGCCGCGGCGGTTTCGGCAGCAGCTCCAAAAGCGGCGGAAGCTCGGGAGGCTAGGCGTGCGTCGACTCTCCTCCGTGCCCAGGCCGGACTGGAAGCAAAAGATCGAAGAACAGGGCCTGGTATTTTCCACCACCACCATGCCCAATGGCCGCAAAATCGAATACTGGAACGAATCGGCCTATTACGAATTCACCATGGACGAGGTGGAAACCCTCGAGAAGACCGCCGAGGACATGCACATCATGTGCCTGGAGGCCGCGAAGTACCTGGCCACCGGAGCCATGGGCGATATCGGCATCGGGCAGCAGGCCCTTGAACTGGCTGGCGAGTCGCTGCTGGCTGCCGACATGGATATCTACGGCCGCTTCGATTTCATCTATGACGGCAAGGGCGGTCCGGCCAAGATGCTGGAGTACAACGCCGACACTCCCACCGGGCTCATCGAAGCCTCCGTTGCCCAGTGGTTCTGGCTCCAGGACGTTTTTCCGGACAAGGACCAGTGGAACGGGATCCATGAGGCCCTGATCCGGCAATGGAAGAAGCTGCAGTTCCGTACCGGCATGAGCACCCTGCACGTGGCCCACTCCGAAGCAGAGGAATCCGGCGAGGACTGGATGACAGCGGCTTACATGCGGGATGTCGCGAGCCAAGGTGGCTGGACCACCATCGGCATCAATATGTCCGACATCGGCTGGGACCCCAACCTGAACCGGTTCGTGGACCTGGACAACTTCATGATCAGCACCATGTTCAAGCTGTACCCGTGGGAACTGATGATGAAGGAGCCCTTCGGGCACCGCCTCCTGCAGCGCGCCCACAACCCGCGCTGGGTTGAACCGGCGTGGAAGATGCTCCTGTCCAACAAGGCACTGCTGGCCGCGCTGTGGCATCTCTACCCGGACCACCCGAACCTGTTGCCTGCATATCTTGGCGACCCGGGACCCCTGAAGGAATGGGTGGCCAAGCCGCTGCATGGGCGCGAAGGCGACAACATCCGCATCCACGCCCCCGGCATCGAGATCCAGCAACCCGGCGGCTACGGCCGTGAAGGCTGGTGCTTCCAGCAGTACCACTCCCTCCCGGACTTCGACGGCAATCATCCCGTCCTGGGTCTGTGGGTGGTGGATGGCGAATCCGTCGGCTGTGGAATCCGCGAATCCGATGGCCCCATCACGGACTACTTCTGCCGCTTTGTACCCAACACCATTGACTCCCCCGCGCCTGTCGCGCCCACTGCTACTTCCTACGGAGCCGCACTATGAGCACTGAAACCTCGACGCCGGGTGGCGGCCAAGCGGGCGGCGACCGTACCGCCGTCGTACCTCCCAAAGGCCTCCACGCCGGGATCCTGGACCTTGGCGACTCCGTCATGTTGGGCCTGGCATCCACCGCACCCGTCTATTCGTTGGCCGCGACCCTGGGGCTCATTGTTGCCGTCAACGGCAACTACACGCCGCTGATCCTGATCCTTGGCTTCATCCCGGTCCTGTTCATCGCCTACGCCTTCCGTGAACTCAACAGCGCAATGCCGGACTGCGGCACCACGTTCTTCTGGGCCCGCAAGGCCTTCGGCCCCTGGGCCGGCTGGCTGGGCGGCTGGGGTGTGGCATTGGCTGGCATCGTGGTCCTGGCCAACCTGGCGCAAATTGCGGGCAAGTACCTTTGGCTGCTGATCGGCGATGGTTCCCTGGCTGAGAACACATGGCTGGTGACGGCAACCGGCGTGCTGTTCATCGTGTTCATGACGTACGTGAACCACCGTGGCATCCGGCTGGGTGAGCACGTCCAGCGCACGCTGACATACATCCAGTACATTTCGCTGGGCATCTTTGCTGTGGCCATCATCGTCCGGATCGCCGGCGGAGCACCCGAAGGCCAGGCCTTCGACTTCGAATGGTTCAACCCTGCCGGCGCGTTTGCCGATCCCGGTGCTGTGGTCCACGGTGTCTTGCTGGCGCTGTTCATTTACTGGGGCTGGGACACGTGCCTGGCGCTCAACGAGGAAACAGAGAACCCGGCCAAGACTCCCGGTCGCGGCGCGGTCATCTCAGCCTCCGTCCTGGTGGCGATCTACGTTTCCGTTGCCCTGCTGGTGATGATGTACGCCACGATTGGTACCGACGGCATCGGCCTGGGCAACGAAGCCAACCAGGACGACGTCTTCCTGGCCATGAAGGACGTAGTGCTGGGCCCATGGGGCTGGCTGATCATTGTGGCTGTGCTGGCATCGGTCCTGTCATCGACGCAAACCACCATTCTTCCCACGGCACGCGGGACATTGTCCATGGGCGTGCACGGTGCGCTTCCGGCGCGGTTCGGTAAGGTCCACGAACGGTTCATGACCCCGGGCTTCTCCACGCAGGTCATGGGTGCGGTGGCCGTTGTGTACTACGTGGCCATGAGCTTCCTCAGCGAAAACCTGCTGTCCGACTCCATCAGCGCCATCAGCTTGTTCATTGCGTTCTACTACGCCCTGACCGGGTTCTCCTGCGTGTGGTTCTTCCGCTCCACGCTCCGGGACTCCGCCCGGAACCTGTGGTTCCGTGGCATCCTGCCGTTCCTGGGTGCGCTGTCCCTGACGGCTGCGTTCTTCATCTCGGCCGTCCAAATGTGGGACCCGGCCTACGGGGACACCCGGATCTTCGGCATCGGCGGGGCTTTTGTCAGTGGCGTGCTGCTGTTGGCCCTGGGCGTTGTGCTGGCTGTGGTGTGCCGCTTCGCGCCGTCAACCCGTGGCTACTTCACAGGTGAGCGTGCCCAGGTTGGCGTAGTAAGCGGCGAGTAGGCTGCGGTCCGCGGGCTTAGCGCTGCCTCAGGGCCCATCGATGGAGGCGGGCAGGCACGTCCACGTCACGGATGGAATTACGCCTGAAGGCGCCGAACCAGCAAACCAGGATTGCCACAGCGCAGAACACACCCGCGCTGGACGCCATGATCCAAAGCCCGGGTGTCTGGACGTTGAGGTCAGTGGACCCCAGCGCCAGGCCGATGGTCTTGGGCGAAGAGAAGAACACCAGCGTCGATACCGCGAGGACTGCGCCCATCACCATCCGCTGGGTCCTGTAACGGGCAGGCGTTTCCTTGATGGTCCATGCGAATGCCGGCAGGACCACGGCCATCCAGACCCAGTGGTGGGACCATGAGACCGGGCTGATGAGCAACATGGCAAGTGCCGTCGTCGAAATTGCCGTCACGCGTGCGCCTTGGACGCTGGCGGCCCTGATGAGCAACGCAGCCAGGACAATGGTGGCAAGGCTCAAAGCGAGCCAAGGCACGGTCACAGCATCGTGTGGAACACCGAAGTGCAAGAGGGCACCCTTGATGGAGAGGTTGTCGACGTACCCCGCGCCGCCAATACGTGATGTGTCGGGGAGGATTTCCAGCCAGAACTGCAGGGATTCTGCGGGTCGCAACAGCCAGCCGAGCAGCACTGTGCCAGCGAAACCGATGGACATGTTAACCAGCCCACGCCAGTCCTTGCGCATCAGGAAGTACAAGCCAAAGACCAGCGGCGTCAGTTTGATGCCGGCGGCGACACCCACCAGGAAGCCGCTGCTCCGGAAGCCGCGGCGTTTGGAGAAACCGCCCAGAAGGTCGATGACCATCAGGCCCATGAGCAGGATGTTGATCTGCCCGAACGCCAGGGTTTCGCGCCACGGCCCCAGGAGCAGGACCGCCAGGAACAAGCCAGCTGCTACCCAGCAGCTCTTGGTGGAGGCGAGCGCGCTGCGCAGGTCAGGCTTGGACGACCAGTACCTGACGATCGTGACAGCTACCCACGCAGCCAGGGCCACACCGGCAATGTTGAACAGCATGAGCGCGGCAGTTTGTGGCAATCGCGCCAGCAGCCCGAAGACAAGGGCTGCGAAGGGCGGGTAGGTAAACGGGAGGTGCGGCCCGCCGGCAGAAGCGACGCTGGGACCGTAGAGGTCCGAAGGCGAACCGCCTGCCTGGTTCAGGATGCTCCCGCCGAACCAGTAGACGCTGAAGTCCAGGCCCTGCTTGGCCCAGTCCGCGAGCATCATCCAGACGGGAACCACTACCACGGCCAGTGGCAACAAACGCAGCAATACCGAGGATCGTGGTTCATCTTTGCGCGGCGTTGCGGCATCCGCCGTGGTCCGTAAATCGACGTCAGGCAGTGCCATGCAAATTCCCCCAAGATAACCGAACAGCAACGGGGGAAGTGTGCGACCCCCGCACCCATACTACTGAGGCACTCCCCCGGCCTGCCTGCCATGTGCGACAGCACACATGCCGGCGGCCATAGGATGCTGGCATGAGCGATTCAACGACGAACACCTCCGACGTCCTGGCCCTCGACTCACTGCTGACCGCGGACGAGCTTGAACTCCGCGAAAAGGTCCGCGACTTCACTGCCCACCGCATCCGGCCAAACATCGCCCGCTGGTACGAGGACGCAGTTTTCCCGCGTGATATCGCTCCCGAGTTGGGCGAGCTCGGCGTCCTGGGTATGCATTTGGAGGGTTATGGCTGTCCCGGCCGGACCGCCGTCGAATATGGTGTGGCAGCGATGGAACTGGAGGCCGGCGACTCCGGGATCCGCACCTTCGTTTCCGTGCAGGGCTCACTCGCCATGACAGCTATCCATAAGTGGGGCTCGGAGGCGCAGAAGCGGCAGTGGCTTCCACGCATGGCGGCCGGCGAGCTGATTGGATGCTTTGCCCTGACGGAACCGACAGCGGGTTCGGATCCTTCGTCCATGACGACCTTTGCCCGCGAAACGTCCGACGGTTGGGTCCTGGACGGTGCCAAGCGGTGGATCGGGCTCGCGTCGATTGCTGACGTCATAGTGGTGTGGGCCAACACTGAGGACGGTATCCGCGGCTTCCTGGTTGCCGCTGGAACCCCCGGGGTAGCGGCAACACCGATCGAGCCAAAGCTATCCATGCGCGCGTCCGTTCAGTGCGATGTGACGTTCGACGACGTGCGGCTTGGTCCAGATGCCATCCTCCCGGGTGCCATGGGACTTCGGGGACCATTCTCCTGCCTGAACGAGGCGCGCTACGGAATCGCGTGGGGTGCCATGGGAGCCGCACGCGACTCCTACGAGGCTGCGTTGGACTACGCAGGCAACCGACTCCAGTTCGGACGCCCGTTGGCGGGCTACCAACTGACGCAGGAGAAACTGGTGAACATGCTGGTGGAAATCCAGAAGGGCACCATGCTGGCCCTGCACCTGGGCCGCCTGAAGGATGCCGGACACCTTCAGCCACAGCAGATTTCCCTGGGCAAGCTGAACAACGTCCGCGAGGCCATCAAGATCGCCCGCGAAGCGCGGACCATCCTCGGCGGGAACGGCGTCACCCTCGACTACTCACCCCTGCGGCATGCCAGCAACCTGGAATCCGTGCGGACCTATGAAGGCACGGACGAGGTCCACACCCTGATCCTGGGCCAGCACATCACAGGCATCGGGGCTTTTCGCGGCTAACGCACCCAACCAGGTTGCAGCACATGTCGGTTTGGGCCCCCAACGGGACATGTGCTGTTACCTGGTTGGGTCAGGCCTCGGGGAGGACCAGGAGCTTGAAATAGCCGCGAAGGCCCTTGACCACGTCCACGTCGTCGGGAGCCAGCAACCACTGGGTCTGGAGCCCGTCCCACAAGGCAACCAACGACATGGAAGCTTCATCAGGATCAACTCCGGGGCGGAGCCTGCCCTCGGCCGCCAGTTCAGCGAAGCGGCGGCCGTAGCTCCTCCGCAAGCGTTGGTAGCGCTCCGTGAAGTACTCCCGACCCGGGTGGCCATCAGTGACGGACTCGGCGCAGAGCACCGTGTACAGCTCGATGACGCCCGGAATGTCCTCGTTGAAGAGCGCTGTCCGGATCACGGAGTCCACCAGGCCTTCCTCCATGTCATCGGGGAATGAGCCGCCGGTGATTTCATCGCGGCGCTTCAGGACTGCCATGAGGAGGTCGCTCTTGGACGGGAAGTAGTGCAGCAGGCTTGTCTGGCTCAGGCCTACGCGATCGGCAACGTCCTGCAGGGATCCCCCGCGGTAACCACGGGCAGCGAACACCGCATGGGCAGCGTCGAGGATGGTCCGACGCCGTTCCTCGGATTTCGCGTACGGGCCCCGCCTCGCTGCGCGGCCCACGTCCTTTGTGGTCATGGCTAGTCAGTGTACATGCGTGTTACATCCTCGAATATGAAATTCGAGTAAGTACTCGAATTTTCTGTTACCGTGGTCACACTTGCCGCTGCCGGGACCCACGAATCCGCGCGCCGGCATAGTCAACCTGACACGAAGAGGTGAAGGCTCATGACCCGTTTCACGCGAAGACAACTCCTGGGCGCAGGCCTGGGTACAGCAGCCATGGGCCTGCTGGCCGGGTGCGCTACTCCAGGAACCCAGTCCGTCAACGCTGCCCCAACCATCCCCGCTGCCGGCGGGCCTGTGCGGCTCACCTACTGGGCTTGGCTCAAGGATTTCCAGAACGTTGCCGACATCTGGAATGCCGCCAACCCGAACATCCAGGTGGACGTGGTGTGGATTCCAGGCGGCAATGCCGGCGGATACCAGAAGCTCTACTCGGCCCTCGCTGCAGGCGGCGGACCGGACCTCGCCCAGGTTGAACTACGCTCCATTCCCGAGTTCATGCTGGTCAACGGGCTGGTGGATCTCTCCCGCTACGGTGCCGACCAGCACGCGCACCTTTACGACCCCACGCTGTGGAAGCAAGTCAGCTACACGGGCGGAATCTACGGCATCCCCCAGGACTCCGGACCAATGGGCATGTTCTACCAGCCCGCCATCATGGACAAAGTGGGCGCAAGCACCCCGGAAACCTGGGATGAATGGGCCGGCGTTGCCACGGAGCTAAGGGCGGTTGACACCTATCTGGACTGCTTCCCCATCAGCGATGCCTCGCCGTTCGCTTCGTTTGCCGCACAGGCCGGGGCCGCCTGGTTCCGTCCCGAAGAGGACGGCTGGGTCATCAACATGACCGACGACGCCACGCTGAACACCGCGCGTTTCTTCGACAAAGCGATCGACGACGACCTCGTCACCACCGCGTATGGCGCCTTTTCGCCGGGCTGGTTCGCTGCGGCAGGCAAGGGCGGCATTGCCTCGACCATTACCGGAAGCTGGGGCGATGCCCTGGTTCAGGGCGTCAGCGGCTCCGAGGGAAAATGGCGGGTTGCGCCCATGCCCACGTGGGGCGGCACCGGGTTCGGTTCCACCTACCTTGGCGGTTCCACGGCTGCCGTCCTCGCCAACAGCAAGCACCCCAGGGAAGCCCTCGAGTTTGCCGTGTGGCTGACCACATCCAAGGAGGGAATCGACGCCGAGATCAAGAACAGCGGCATCGGCTGGTCCCCCAATCCCGACTTCATCGGATCGGACCGCCAACAACCGTCGGCGTTCTTCGGCGGTCAGCGCTACAACGAGGAAGTCTTCGTCCCTGCCACTCAGCAGCAGAACCCTGACTGGTCCTGGTGGCCGGTGACGCAGCAGTCCTTCAACATCCTCAGCGACGGTTTCCGCAAGAAGGCGTTTGGGACCTCGTTGGTGGATTCCATAGCCGCCTCGGAACAGCAGATCATCACCGTTTTCAAGAACAAGGGCCTCACCATCCGGAAGGAAACGGCATGACGACTACCCGCACTGCACCCACTGTGCAGCGTCCCGCTACAGCGGCCCGGAGTGGCAAACGTACGGGTGCTGCCGGACGCGCACCCTGGCTCCTGCTGGCACCGTTCCTGGGGCTCTTCATCCTCACGTTCCTGCTCCCAATTGTTGTGGCCATCATGTCCAGCTTCACCAAGGTGACGCGCAGCGGCCTGTTCGGCGAAGCCGGCGTGACCAGTGAGTTCGCCGGTTTCAGCAACTACGCCCAAGCATTGGCAGACGGCAGCTTCGTCGCCTCGATTGGCCGCATGCTGCTGTTCGGCATCGTCCAGGTGCCCGTCATGATTGTCCTATGCACCGCGTTGGCACTCATGCTGGAATCGGCCTCGGCAAAGTGGCCGGGTTTCTTCCGCGCCGCCTATTTCCTCCCGTACGGTGTGCCCGGCGTCATCGCCACCATCCTGTGGTCCTTCTTGTACGTGCCCGGACTCAGCCCACTGTTCGACGCAGCCAAGATCGTAGGCCTGACGCCCGATTTCCTGGGTGCCAACAGCGTGCTGTGGTCAATCGCCAACATCGTCACGTGGAGCTACACGGGCTACAACATGCTGATCATCGTGGCGCAGCTCAAAGCCATCCCGGTGGAACTCTACGAGGCCGCCAAGGTGGACGGGGCCTCCACGTGGCGCGTGGCCCGCAGCATCCAGCTCCCCCTGATCCGCCCGGCCCTCATGCTCACTACTGTCTTCTCCATCATTGGAACCCTCCAGCTCTTCGCCGAGGCCCAGGTCCTCAAGACTGTAGCCCCTGCCATCGACAGCCAATACACGCCGAACCTCAGCGCCTACACCACGGCCTTCGCCTATAACGACTACAACGTCGCAGCAGCCCAGTCGGTCATCATCGCCGTGGCCGCGTTCGCCCTGTCCTTCGCCTTCCTCGCACTGACGAACAGGAAGTCATCATGACCGTCACAGCCACGAAACCAACCACCGCACCGGTACGCAGCAAGCCTTCTTCCGGTCCGGACCGCTCAGCCGGACGACGACGGTCATCCACCATCATCGTCACCGCACTTTTGGTGGTGGTGGCCCTGTACTTCCTGATTCCCGTGTACTGGGTCTTCGTTGCCTCCACCAAGTCCACGGCGGATCTCTTCTCCACCAACGGCTTTTGGTTCGCGCCAACGTTCTCCTTGTGGGAAAACATCGGCCGGGTAGTCAGTTACGACAACGGCATCTTCGGCCGCTGGTTCCTGAACTCCGCGATCTATGCCGGCGTTGGTGCGCTCCTGGCCACGTATTTCGCTGCCGCTGGAGGCTACGCACTGGCCAAGTACGAATTCCGTGGCCGGAATCTGGTCTTCGGCACCATCCTGGGTGGCGTGCTGGTTCCCGGCACGGCCACGGCGTTGCCCCTCTTCCTGCTGTTCAGCCAGATGGGCCTGGCCAACACATACTGGAGCGTCCTGTTGCCATCGCTGGTCTCGCCGTTCGGCCTGTTCCTGTGCAGGATCTACGCGCAGGCCACCGTGGACACCTCGCTGATCGAGGCCGCCAGGATCGACGGCGCCGGCGAACTCCGTATCTTCCACACCATCGGGCTCAAAGTACTGACCCCGGCACTGGTGACCGTTTTCCTGTTCCAGCTGGTGGGTATTTGGAACAACTACTTCCTGCCGCTGGTCATGCTCTCCGACTCAGAGCTCTACCCCATCACCCTGGGGCTGAATAACTGGCTGAGCCAGGTTGACCGCTTGCCCGAATTCTATGAACTGACCACCGGTGGAGTGTTGCTCTCCATCATTCCGCTCAGCATCGCCATGGTTGTCCTGCAGCGCTTCTGGCGCGGCGGACTGACAGAAGGAGCCGTTAAATAATGTCCGACGCCAGCTACATCACAGACACCGGACCGGGATCCGGGAACCGCCTCCCTGCCCGCTCCTGGCTGCACACAGATGCTCCGACCCTCTCCCTGAATGGACAGTGGCGTTTCCGGCTCCTCCCGGGCGCACCGGGAACCCCGGGCGGCCGCGGTGTCCTCCCTGCGGGCGAGGCAATCGAAGGCATCGCTGAGGAGACCCTGGACGATTCCGCGTGGGACCGGATTCCCGTTCCGGCGCACTGGGTCCTGGAGGGCGACGGTAACTACGGACGGCCCATCTACACCAACGTCCAATTCCCGTTCCCCACTGATGCTCCCCACGTCCCGGACGATAACCCCACAGGCGACTACCGCCGGAGCTTTGAGGTACCGGAACACTGGAGCGCCGCCGGGAAGACAATCCTGCGTTTTGACGGCGTCGAATCCCGGTACAAAGTGTGGGTCAACGGCCTTGAGATCGGCGTTGGCACGGGCAGCCGGCTGGCACAGGAATTTGATGTCACCGAAGCAATCCGTCCAGGACACAATGTGCTCGCGGTCCGCGTTCACCAGTGGTCAGCCTCCAGCTACGTCGAGGACCAGGACCAGTGGTGGATGCCGGGCATCTTTCGGGACGTCACGCTCCAAGCACGTCCGGAAAAGGGCATCGACGACGTCTGGCTGAGGACATCCTTCGCCAATGGCGCGGGCACCATCGACCCCGAAATCACGGCCGATGCAGCCGCCTACCCCATCCGGTTGTCCGTCCCCGAGCTGGACGTCGACGTCGTATGGTCCTCCCCTGCCGACGTCGCCCCGGTGGCGATCACCGCCGTCGAACCCTGGTCCGCGGAGGTTCCGCGTCTGTACAACGCGACGGTGGCAAGCGAAGGCGAGACCATCTCCCTGCGCCTGGGATTCCGCACGGTGGAGATCAAGGGCGACCAGTTCCTGGTGAACGGCCGGCGCGTGGTGTTCCACGGCGTGAACCGCCATGAAACGCATCCGGACCGCGGCAGGGTCTTCGATGAGGACTTCGCCCGGGCCGACCTTGCCCTGATGAAGCAGTTCAACGTCAACGCCATCCGCACCAGCCACTACCCGCCGCACCCCCGTTTGCTGGACATCGCCGACGAGATGGGCTTCTGGGTGATCCTGGAATGCGACTTGGAAACGCATGGCTTCGAACGGCATGGCTGGGTGGGCAATCCCAGCGACGACCCCGCCTGGCGCGAAGCATATGTGGACCGGATGGAGCGCACGATGGAACGGGACAAGAACCACCCGTCCATCGTCATGTGGTCCCTCGGAAACGAGTCCGGCACAGGTTCCAACCTGGCTGCCATGTCCGCATGGGCCCACGCCCGTGACACCGGCCGGCCCGTCCATTACGAAGGCGATTACACCGGCGCTTACACGGATGTCTACTCGCGCATGTACTCCTCCGTTCCTGAGACTGAGGCGATTGGCCGCGACGATTCCGGCTCGCTTTTGCTGGGCTGCTCCGCGGCAGAGTCCGCACGGCAGCGCACCAAACCGTTCATCCTGTGCGAATACGTTCATGCCATGGGCAACGGCCCGGGCGCGATCGACCAATACGAGGACCTGGTGGACCGCTTCCCGCGGCTGCACGGCGGGTTTGTCTGGGAGTGGCGGGACCACGGTATCCGCACCACCACCGCCGATGGCACGGAGTTCTACGCCTACGGCGGCGACTTCGGCGAGGTTGTCCACGACGGCAACTTCGTGATGGACGGCATGGTCCTGTCGGACTCCACGCCGAGCCCGGGGCTCTTTGAGTACAAGCAGATCGTCGCTCCCCTGCGCCTGAACTTCAGTGCGGAGACGCACGACGGCGGCACTCGCCGCTTCGTCTCCGTCGCCAACCTGCGGCACACGGCCGATGCGTCCGACGTCGTGCTGCGCTGGCGCACCGAGGTGGACGGCCTTGTGCAGGTCTCCGGAGAGCTCGACGTCGTCACGTCAGCGGGCACGCCCCTGGCCGCCGGCGATACGACCCTGATCGAACTGCCGGAGTTCGCGGGCGCGGCATCCGGTGAGTACTGGCTCACGGTGGAGGCCGCCCTGGGGAAGGACACTGCGTGGGCCGAGGCCGGGCATGTGATCTCCGCGGCGCAGCTGGATCTGACCGAAACCCGTCCCCTGAGGGGACCCCGTCCCCTGGCATCATCCGAACGTAAAGCCGACATTGCGGAAGGCACCGTCTCGCTGGGCCCCGCCGTCTTCGAGGACGGCCGGTTGGCCTCCCTTGCCGGGCTTTCGGTATCCGGACCGCGGCTGGAGTTGTGGCGGGCACCCACGGATAACGACGCCGGGGCTGGCCGCGGCAGCTACGACCTCGCCGATCCATGGCTCAACAACGGCAACGGAACGCCTGCCCCGTCCATGGAATCAGTGTGGCGTGCTGCTGGCCTGGACCGGATCACCGCCCGGGTTGAGAAGGTTTCCGCCGACGAAACCGGCGTGGTGGTCCACACCCGCTACGCCGCCGCCGACGCCGCCCGTTGGGTCTCTGTGGAGGAGAACTGGCAACTGTCCGGCGGCGAATTGTGGCTTCGTGTGGAGATTGTTCCCAGCACCGGCTGGGACATGATCTGGCCACGCATCGGCGTCCGATTCGATCTGCCGGGCTCCGTGGACGGAGCTTCATGGTTCGGCGCCGGGCCCCGTGAATCGTACCCGGACAGCATGCACGCGACGCTGGTGGGCAGGTATTCGGCAGGCATTGACGAGCTCACGGTGCCCTACGCCAAGCCACAGGAATCGGGTCACCGGAGTGCTGTGCGGTCGCTTGACCTGCAGCAGGCAGGTACTCCTTGGCTGAAACTCGACGCCGCCCCTGACTCCGGTGGCCGCCTGCCGGGCTTCACTCTCGCCCGGCACACGGCACAGGAAATCTCAGCAGCCGGCCACCCGCATGAGTTGGCGGCGAGCCAAGGCAGTTACCTGTACCTCGACGCCGCCCAGCACGGCCTCGGATCCAGGGCTTGCGGACCGGACGTGTGGCCGGACCATGCACTGCGCCCTGAGGCCCGTACCCTGACGTTCCGGATCACCGAAGCGGGCTAGGACTCCCGTTGTGGGGCCCGCTATGCGCGCTTTCAGGCACAAATAGCGCGCAGAGTGGGCCCCGCAACCGGCCTCAGGCAACGTCTCATCAGGCGACCGCGACCGGTTCCTTCTTTGCGGCATCCTTACGAATGGTGGCGCTGATGACTGCGGCCACTGTGCACATGGCTGCCGCTCCGAGCCAGGCGTAGTTGTAGTGCCCGGTGGCGTCGCGAATGAAGCCGGCGGCGAGTGCGGCTGCCGCGGCGCCGAGTTGGTGGGCAGCGAACACCCAGCCGAACACCACGGAACCGTCAGCGCCGAACACTGAGCGGCAGATCGCCGCAGTCGGAGGCACGGTGGCAACCCAGTCGAGCCCGTACACCACTACGAAGATGATCATGCTCGGCTCTACGGATGAGCCCAGGAGCAACGGCAGGACCAGCAGCCCGATCCCACGGAACTGGTAGTACACGGCCAACAGGATCTTGGGGTTGAAGCGGTCGGTCAGCCAACCGGATGCGATGGTCCCCACGATGTCGAAGATTCCGACGACGGCCAACAAGCCTGCCGCCGTGGTTTCGGGCATTCCGTGATCGTGGGCGGAAGGTATGAAGTGTGTCCCGATAAGCCCGTTGGTGGTGGCTCCACAAATGGCGAAGCCTGCGGCCAATGCCCAGAACGTCCGGACCTTGGCCGCCCGCTTGAGGACCTGCAAGGCACGGATCGCGGCATTGGCGGAGTCCTTCGGAGCAGACGAGGCAACCTCAGCGTCAGGCTTGCCTGCCGACGTCGCGGGTGATCCGGCGTCGGCGGCCTTCACCTCAGGTGCCTCGGCGCCGTAGGGCAAAACCCCGACGTCGGCCGGTGAGTTCCGCAGCCAGCGCAGCACCAGCGGGACAACCGCGAGCGCACCCGCGGCGATAAGCAAGGAGGCGCCCCGCCAGCCCGGGTTCTGGGCCAGGGCGGCAATGAAGGGAAGGAACACCAGCTGCCCGGCGGCACTGCCGGCAGTCAGGATCCCGATCACGAGCCCACGGCTCTTGGCGAACCAGGTGTTGGCGATGGTGGCCGCGAAGACCAGGGCCATGGAGCCCGTACCGAGTCCGATCAGGAGCCCCCAGGTCAGCAGGATCTGCCAGGACTGGTTCACGAAGACAGTGAGGGCCGAGCCGAGGCCGATGAGGCACAACGCGAGCGAGGTGACCTTGCGGATACCGAAGCGCTCCATGAGGGCCGCCGCGAAGGGTGCGGTCAAGCCGAAGAGGACCAGATTGATACTGACGGCAAGCGACAACACCGTGGTGGACCAGCCGTACTCCTGCTGCAGCGGGACCATGAGCACGCCGGGCGCTGCACGGAAACCGGCTGCTCCCACGAGGGCAAGGAACGCCACCGCGGCGACAATCCAGGCCGGATGCAGTCGCCGTCGTTTGCCGGTGGGAGCGCCGGTTGTTCCGGGCGGTGTCCCTGTGACGTCGGGAGCGGTCATGCGGAGATCTCCGTTTCGATGGTGCGGGTGTTCTGTGGCGCGATGGCCAACGGCAGTGGATGGTCGCTGCGTTTGAGGCTGTGCCAACTGGTGTTTGCCGCGGTGAGTCGAGTGCCGCAATGCGTGCAGGTGTCTGCCGAGGACGTGGCCTGTCCGCAGTCTGTGTGGATGACCTTCATATGGGACACCTCGCTGGGTGCATCCAGGTGCTTTTCGGCCCAGATGATGATGGCGTTGAGGACAGGCAGCGCGTCCTCGCCCTTGGGCGTGAGGATGTACTCCTGCCGGGTGCGGCTGCCGTCCTGGTAGGGGCGCTGGGCCAGGAGGCCGGACTCGAGCAACCATCCCAGCCGCTTGCTGAGGACGTTGTCCGCAACCTCGAGGCGCTTTTTGATCGCGTCGTACCGGCCGTTGCCGAAGAAGATTTCCCGCAGGACCAGGCTCCCCCAGGGATCGCCAAGGACGTCGAGGCCGCGGGCAAGGCTGCACGTACGGGCGGACCAGTCGGAACGAAGAGGCATGCGGTCAACGTAGCTGACTTTTCTAAAGAAAGCTAGGTTGTTTCTACTTCCCGGCCTTGTTTGACGCCGGCGGGACGCTACATCCAAGTAGCGCCCCGGAAAAAGACGAGTATCCCCACAAGGTTCACATCGGCCGGGGAGTTCCTACAATCGAAAGTGTCTGGGGATTCTGAATATCCGTTCCGGCTTTCCTAGCGGATCCACTCCCGCTTGGAGTTCCCATGGCTCTGCAGGGCGATCCACAATTGCACATTCCCCCAGCGTCGGAATCACCCTCCCGCTTCAGGCGGGCAGTGCCGGGCGTCACCCTCAAGGCCCTTGTGGTGGCTGGAACCATGATTGCGGCCATCGCCATGACCCCGCAGCTCCCGGGCATCGATTTGCCGCAACCTGCCGATCCGTCCGCTGCCCGCGACTCCATGCCCTTCGCGCGCCAGGCTTCACCCGCCGTCGTCAGCGCAACCGTGGAATCGGCCGCACCGGCCCAGCCGCCTCCAGCCGGGCCACCCGCCGAAGCACCTGAACCGCCACCGGCCGCACCGGCCCCACCCGCCGTCGTGGTTCCCCCCGCAGAGGCGGCC